>JBIIZD010000167.1:0-2827 GCA_044346445.1 Caulobacteraceae bacterium | reverse complement strand
CGGGGCCTGAAAGCTGGCGGCGACTGTCTGGCCTGGATCAATCTGGCGGTCGACCACCACACCATCGATCGGCGACACCACCTTGGTGCGGCCAAGATCATAAAGATTGGCGTTCAAGGCGGCCTGGGACTGGTTCACCCGCGCGGCCTGGGCCTTGATCTGGGCGTTTGCGAGGCTGACGCCGGCATCAGATCGGCGAATGGCGGCCTTGGCCTGGTCCAGGGCCTGACCCGATGCAAAGCCTTGGTCTGACAGGGTCTTGGTGCGGTTGAAGGCGGCCTGATCGACCTGTCTTTGCGCCTCGGCCTGCATTAGGGCTGCACGCTGCTGGTTCAGGCCCGCCGATACCGCCGACAGATCCGCCCTGGCCTGATCGACGCGGCTGGCATAGGTCTTGGCATCAATAATGGCCAGTACCTGGCCCTTTGTAACCTTGGTATTGAAATCGACCAGCACCTGGGTGACCAGGCCCGACAGTTGCGAGCCGACCTGAACCGTGACCAAGGCCTGTACCGTGCCCGACGCTGACACCGTCTTGGTCACGTCGCCTTGTTCTACAGCCGCCAACCGATAGGGATCGGCCTTAGGCCCCGGCTTGAACACCTGACAGGCAAAGACAGCCGCCAAGACCATGGCAATGATCACCAGACCTATCACGAGGGGCCTTGGTATAGGGGGCCGCTTGGACGGGGCGGGCCCGGTCGCGGCGCCGGTCTGGGTTGTCATGAACATTCCTCGCACAGGTCATGACCCTGAACCGGTCGCGAGGGCTTGGAAATGTATTAACGCATAACCGCGCGGTTTTGCGTCGCTTGGGCAAGGATTTAAATATTCATGGATTCCAAGGCGAGGTCCGAAACATAGGGATTGGATTTGCGCTCGGCACCGAAGGTCGACATGGGTCCGTGGCCCGGCACGAACTGGACATCATCGCCAAGCGGCCAAAGCTTTTGGGTAATGGCCCCAATCAGGTGCTCGAAATTGCCTTGCGGGAAGTCGGTCCGTCCAATCGAGCCCTTGAACAGCACATCCCCGACCTGGGCAAAGCGCGAACCGCGATGGAAAAAGATCACATGGCCAGGCGTGTGGCCAGGACAGTGCAGGACTTCAAACTCTGTCTCGCCCAGCTTGACGACATCGCCGTCGTCAAGCCATCGGTCGGGTGTAAAGCTCTTGGCATCGGGAAGTCCATATTTACGGCCGCTTTCAGGAATATCATCGATCCAGAACTGGTCGGCCTTGTGCGGGCCTTCGATGGGCACGCCGGTAATGTCCTTGATAGCCTGAGCCGCTCCGGCATGATCCAGATGGCCATGGGTGATCCAGATTTTTTCCAAGCTTAGACCACGCTCGGCTATGGCGCCCAAAAGGCGAGGGGTCTCGCCGCCCGGATCAATGATCGCCGCCTTCAGGGTCTTGGTGCACCAGACAATCGTGCAGTTTTGTTGCAGGGGCGTGACCGGGGCGATCATGGCATTAATGGCAGGCGTGGCGGCGTCCAAGATGGCGGCTCCTCAAATCGAATTTAGGCCTTAAGATCGTTGTTTAGCCCCCAATAAGAAAGGGGCAAGGGAGGAAAAACCATGTCCGTGCCACAATATGCGTTTGATCGTGTGCCTTTCCATCTGTACTGGCGCGAAACGTCCAGCTTTAAAGAGACCTATGGCGGTGCGGTCGATCAGGTTTTGGTCGAGGGGCAGTATTTGCGGCCCATCACCACCGGTCCCAATCCGGCACCCTCCTGCCGCAGTGTGGTGATCTTTATGCATCCCACAGGCGTGATGAATCTCCTGCCCATGACCAATGCGATGGCGGCAGCCGGTATCCCGACCATTTGCGCAGCCAGCCGCTATCCGCACAATGATAGTGGCCTGATCATGGAGAAGGTCGCGGCCGATCTGGGGGCCTATGTGCGCTATGCCCGCGAAAAGCTTGGGTTTGAGAAGGTCGTGCTTGCGGGCTGGTCGGGTGGCGGCTCGCTGTCACTGTTTTATCAGGCCCAGGCCGAGCATCCGAGCCTGACCCACACGCCCGCCGGGGATGAATTTGACCTGACCCAGGCAAACCTGATCCCCGCTGATGGTGTCATGCAGCTTGCCGCGCATGTATCGCGCGCCATTACCCTGACCGAGTGGATTGATGCCTCTATTCTCGATGAGAACAATCCCAATCACCGCGACCCCGAGCTTGATCTCTATGGTGATCTGGTCAAGCCGCCCTATAGCCAAGCCTTTCTGGACCGCTATCGCGCCGCCCAGATTGCGCGATCTGCCAGGATTGACGCCTGGGTCCAGACCGAGCTTGAGGCCCTGAAACATAATCCGCGCGGCGAGATGGAGCGCGCCTTTGTTGTGCATGGCACCATGGCTGATCCGCGCTGGCTTGATCCTATGGTCGATCCCAATGACCGTCAGGGGCCAAACTGGTGCTATATGGGCGTGCCGTCGGTGGTGAATATGAGCCCGGCAGGCCTTGCCCGCTATTCCAGCCTGAGGTCTTGGCTTTCGCAATGGTCGTTTAGCCATAGCCGCGCCGATGGGCCAAGATGCGCAGGCCAGATCAGTGTGCCGGTGCTGGTCATCGAAAATTCGGCTGATGATGCCTGCACGCCCTCGCATACGCGGCGCATTTTCGAAGGTGTTGGACATGGCGACAAGGAGATTCAGGTCATCCAGGGCGCTAGCCACTACTATTTGGGCCAGCCAGACAAGATGGCCAAAAGCGTGGCAGCCTGCCTGGACTGGATGCAACGCAAGGGTTTTGTTTCCTAGGCCTTAAACCAAAATGGCCCGCCATCTTGCGATAGCGGGCCAAGGTATTTGTATCC
>JBIIZD010000166.1:0-2828 GCA_044346445.1 Caulobacteraceae bacterium | reverse complement strand
GTAAACTTCAGAAGGCTCCAAACAACGGTCATGCTGAAATTTGGCTTCAGCGAATCTCATTGTTTATTACAAAAAAAGGGGCGGTGTTTAATGAGAAACTCTGTCAACACGCCGCATGTAGGCCTGAGGTGATTTGGAATTCAGATTGGCTTAAGCCAAAAATCAAGAACATAGTTGATTCACACCTAGTTGTGGACTGCGCAAAGATAAAGGCTATGAAAATTAAAGTTGAAACTGCCGAAGTCTCTCTTTTTAAGTGGATTTACGAATCTTGATATTATTGAGCTCACTGTATCACTTATTGACCTGCTGCCGGTTTTGGTGGGCACTGTGATTGGCAAAATCAGCCTTCCCCCAATAATCTGCCCAGACGTTTAATCTGGCAAGCCCCGTGACCCGCCTTCCCAAATGCGCTAACCTGTCCCCATGCTTTGGCGTCAGTCCCTAGAGCCGATCCTGCGGCCCTTGTTTAATTTCTGGTTTCGGCTTAGCCGGGGCATGACCTTGGGTGTGCGGGGGCTGGTTTTGGATGAGCGGGGGCGTGTGCTCTTGATCCAGCATACCTATGTGCGCGGCTGGTATCTGCCCGGCGGCGGGGTCGATCCGGGCGAGGCGGCGGAGGCGGCCATGATGCGCGAATTGGTCGAGGAGGTGGGAATTATTGCTCAAGGCCGGCCAAGGCTCTTGTCCGTGCATTCCAACCATGCGCGGCACAAGGGTGACCATGTGCTCTATTACCATATCGAGGCCTGGGCGCAGGGGCAGGCGACGTCGCGCGGCGAGATCCATGCCATGGACTGGTTCGCGCCCGATGCCTTGCCAGAGGGTGTCACCGCCTCGACCCGCCGCCGTATCTTGGAGGCCTTAGGTGAGGTGCCGCCGCATCCGGACTGGTAGGCGCGGGCGCTTTGGCTAGGGGGGGGCGCTAAACCCTTGGCTTGCGCTTGATGTTTTGTGCTATAGTCACCCACAAGATGCGAAGGCCGCCCGGTTTGGCGGCGACGGAGCCGACCATGACTGAGCTAGACCTGTTGCAAACCCAGATGCGCACCTCGGCGATCAAGATCCATAGCCCAGAGGATTTTGAAGGTATGCGCCGGGCAGGGCGGCTGGCGGCGGAATGTCTGGACATGTTGACGCCCTATGTGGTGCCCGGCGCGATTACGGATGATCTGGACAGGCTGGCGCGCGAATTTGTGCTTAATCACGGGGGCTTGCCCGCTTGCATCTATTATCGCGGCTATTCCAAGACGGTCTGTATCTCGCCCAATCACGTGGTTTGTCACGGCATTCCGGGGCCAAAGGCCATTCGCGACGGCGATATTGTCAATATTGATGTGACGGTCATTGTCGATGGCTGGCATGGCGATACCAGCCGCATGTACCCCGTCGGTACGGTTGCACCGCGTGCTCAGCGTCTGGTCGATGTGACCTATGAGGCCATGGACCGGGGCATGAAGGCGGTTAAGCCGGGCGCAAGGCTTGGCGATATTGGCTGGGCGATCCAGTCCTATGTCGAGTCCATGCGCTGTTCAGTGGTGCAGGATTTCTGCGGCCATGGCCTTGGCCAGGTGTTCCATGACAATCCCAACATCTTGCATTTTGGCCGCAAGGGCGAGGGCGAGGTGCTCAAGCCCGGCATGTTCTTCACCATCGAACCCATGGTCAATCTGGGCAAGCCCCAGGTCAAGGTCCTGTCCGACGGCTGGACCGCCGTGACCCGCGACAAGTCCCTATCGGCCCAGTGCGAACACTCGATTGGCGTCACCGAGACCGGCTATGAGGTCTTTACCGCCTCGCCCAAGGGCCTGTTTCGGCCGGTGGCTGCGGTCTAGGGTATGGGGCCATGCCAGGCGGGGAAAAAGGTTTTGAGGATGGGGTTGTGGGTTCGGACCTGCTTGGCCATCGTGACCGGCTAAGACAGCGGGCGCGTAAGGGCGGGTTGGAGGCGGTTCCAGATTATGAGCTGCTGGAACTTTTCCTGTTTCGTACCTTTTCGCGCGGCGATGTAAAGCCCAAGGCCAAGGCCTTGTTGGCGCGGTTTGGCGATATGGCAGGGGTGCTGGGGGCCTCGCTTGAGGACCTGCAGGGCGTGGCCGGGATTGGTGAGGCGGCGGCGCTGGACCTAAAGCTGTTGCATGAGGCGGCGATCCGTCAGGGGCGGGCGGGCCTGCGCCAGCGCACCGTGATCTCGTCCTGGACGGCTTTGCTTGGCTATGTGCGGGTCATGTTGGCCAGCGAGGTGCGCGAGCAGTTTCGGGTACTGTTCCTCGACAAGAAGAACCAACTGATTGCCGATGAACAGCTGGGCCAGGGCACAGTCGATCATGCGCCGGTCTATCCGCGCGAGGTCATGCGCCGAGCGCTGGAATTGTCGGCCTCGTCCTTGATCCTGGTGCACAACCACCCTTCAGGCGACCCCAGCCCGTCCCAGGCCGATATTGAAATGACCAAACAGATTATCGAGGCGGGGCGGTCCTTGCGTATCTCGATCCATGACCATCTGGTGGTTGGCCGCGATGGGGTGGCCAGTTTCAAGTCCTTGGGCCTGATCTGACGGATCGGTGATTGACGGGGGCGGGGGCTGGGGACACTGTTTGGCGGTTGACCCCGTGCAGACGAGACCCGATCATGACCGATACCCCAGACGCCTTTGCCACCGATCCTACAAGGCTTGGCCTCATGCAGGGGTTTCCGCCCGCGCCCGACAAGACTCTGGACCTGTTGCGCAGCGACAGCCGCCGCTGGCCCAATACGCGCTGGAGCTTTAGCCACCAAAGGGAAATGACGCCCACGGCCGTGGTGCGGCGCGGACCGGGCGCGGCCAG
>JBIIZD010000090.1:0-10622 GCA_044346445.1 Caulobacteraceae bacterium | reverse complement strand
GCTCCCTGCCCGCCAGCCGCTTTGCCGTGCTGCAATTTTCTGGCCTCGCCGAAAAAGACGATGTGGCCGCCAAGACCGCCGAGTTGCAAAACCGCATCATCAAACACAAGCTGCGCCCCACCGGCCCGGTCAGCCTTGCCCAATACAATCCCCCCTGGACCTTGTGGTTCATGCGCCGCAACGAGGTGATGGTCGAGGTTGCGCGATAGGGGATGGCGAGTTCTGGGCAATGGCCCTAGTCCCGCCATGACTATGGGCAAAGCCTTTACGCCCCCTTTGCACCCAGCAGGCGGGCAACGGATCGCGCGGTTTTTTGGCCGTTCCGCCAAGCGCCGCCGACGGTTACTGCCAAGGGATCGTCAGCGCCATCGCCGGTGAAAAATAGCCGATCGTCAACCGGTTGGGCATAGATCTCTCGTGCGTTTGAATGACCGACCCTTGAATAGGCATAACTGCCGCGCGCAAAGGGGTCTGACTGCCAATGGGTGGTCGCACGCGCCTCGACGCGGGCCCGGCTTCCGATCACATTTTTGACTAGGTCCTCAGCAAACGCCTCGATAGCGGGCAGACCTTCCGCGAACAGTCTTCGTGAGACAGGTCCGGGGATGAGGGCTGTGACCATCTTTTTGTCCGGCGAGACCAACAGGGCGTGATAAAGCCCCTGCTCAACATGGCTTTTCGAAATCGCATATTCGGGTAGGTCCGGCATGGCCTGGCTGAGGACCATGGCGTGTTTTTCGAACGCGCCCATGGGCAGGTTTGAGATCGCGGCCTGTGTGGCCTGGGGCAGGGCCGGGTCAAATCGTATTGCGCCAGTGACCAAGACCCCAGTTGGCGCGGTGATGATGATCTTTCGCGCCGTCAATTGGCCAAAACTGCCCTTGACCGTGACGCCATGGGCACCATCCCAGACCACTGTCGAGACCGGGCAGTTCAGGCGTATATCCAAGCCCGAAGCTAGGCCCTGTGCCAGCGGGCCCATGCCCGTTTCTGGGATCAAATCCTCGCCCGCCTCAAGCACATTATAGCCCTTGCGCGAAATCAGGTCAGGATCGTCGCCCATTTCAACGGCAAATATGTTTTTCACAAACCGTTGGGCTAAGGTTGGATTGGGCAGTGTCGCCCCCAGTGAACTGTCCTTTAGAATAGAAGATGTTACGGCCTGACGCATGCTCCAAGCCTCAAGCGCGCCTGATACTGTGTCCCAAGACAGATAGGGGAATACGGTACCCTGGTCAAAAACTTGGCCATTGCTCGCGCTGCTATCGAGCAAGTTCGTGCCCAATTGGCGTGCCAAGGGAACCAGGGGATTAGTGGCCTTATTGTGCAGCCAGTATGGCCCCTGATCGAATTTCCGGCCCAAGGTCTGGGTGTCGGTAAAGGCCCTGCCGCCAACCCGGTCGCGCGCCTCTAGGATAATGGCGTTAACCCCCGACGCTTTCAGCTGCCTAGCTGCCGAAGTGCCGGCAAAGCCCGCTCCAATAATGATGACATCGGTATCAGTGATGGTTCCCGCCCTCGCGGAAAAGGCGCTGGCCGAGGCAATAATGCCGGTGATGACGGCGCGGCGATCAAGAGGCATGACAGCAACTCCTTAAATATGATTTTTTCCTCGCATTTGGAAATATGATAAGAATCTCTTATTGTCAAGAGATTGCATCTTCGAGTGGCATTAAGGATGATTATGGCAACCCCGCGCAAGGCCAAGACGCCCGACCAAGAGCGTGGTCACCGCCGGGTGCAACTGTTGCTGGACACGGCAGCAGACCTGGTTCTGATCCATGGACCCGAGGGCTTGCGGATGGATATGGTCGCCAAAAAGGCCGCCACATCGCCAGGCTCGCTCTATCAATTCTTCCCCAATCGCACCGCCCTGCTGACGGCCCTGATCGAGCGCTATGGCAAGGCGATTTCGGCCTTGGCGAAAGACATTGTGCGCGAGCAGACAGAGCAGCCACCGGCCACGATGGCTCAGGCGGCCCGGGACTTTCTAGCGCCATTTCTCGACTTCTATGCCCGCAATCGAGCCTATGTAATCCTAACCGAAGCCGCCGACCGCGTGTTTTCCGGCCTAGACTATGGCTTTGGCGAGGATGATGACGTGGCCCTAGCCATGCGCCAGGTGCTGCAGCCCTTTGTCTCGGCAGCCCAACAAGACCGGCTTGACCTTGTCTGCCAAATGACCATCGTCACGGCCCATGCTGCCATGGCCAAATCCTTTGACCTGACCGAGGCCTCGAGGGCCGCTTGGCTTGCAGAGCTAGACCGCTGGATCCAAAGCTATGTCCAGACCTTGCAGGAGGGATGAGGGGGGCATCTGACGCCGGCCTAAAGCACGATGCGATTAATCGGAACAGGCGCTCGACTTTCGACGCATGCGAATAGGCGGTCGTGGGGTGACGTCGGTCCAGAAGAGCGGCCCAGACGGCTTGGCGATGGACATTGCCGATCACTCAGATTAAATACCAATCTAATACCAATGAAGGATAAGTCGGCCAGATGGCCCCGCACCGGAATTTTGTCGTGATAGGGATGATGTCAGGCACGTCTCGCGGTGTTAATATGCGCCCTTCCCAATTGCCTAGCATACCAGGTCGCTTGATTATGTCCGGATGCGGACACAAGACCGCTTTCATTAGGGATATGATCAACAAGATGAGCGCGATTGCCCCGCTTCCGACCGAGGCGCACGGCCAGGACGGCCATGCCATCGAGGCCCAAGGTTTTGCCTTTATCGCCGTTCGCAAGCTGAGGCGGCGGCCTATGACCTTCCCCGCAACGATCCGCCAAGGTGAACCGATGATCGGCGTAGCATTTCATAGATCCTTATCGCTGGGGGAGCGGGCAGCCGCATGATCTTCTTTTTGGGCGTCGATGCAGGAGGAACCGCGACCAAGGCTCGCCTCACCAATGCGGAAGGCAAGGTTTTGGCGCAAGCATCTGGTGGGCCAGCCAATGCGAGAATCGGCGTAACGGCCCTCTATGAGCAGTTGATGGCGGTTTGCAGACGCGCAATCTCCGATGCAGGCCTGAATGATGAGGGTATAGCCGCTATTCGCTGCGGCATGGGAATAGCCGGGATCAATCGGATGGGCATGAAGGCTGACATCCAAGCCCAGCCGTTTCCTTTTGCCAGCGCCCAGTTCAGCAGCGATGCCATGATCGCAAATCTTGGAGCGCATCTGGGTGCCGACGGTGCGATCCTCATTCTGGGCACGGGGAGTATCGGACTGGTCAAGCGCGGCGAAGACAGTTCGAGCATCGGAGGTTACGGATTCCCGATCTCTGACGAAGGCAGCGGCGCCGCATTGGGGCTAAGCGCCATCCGCCATGCCCTTCGCGCGCTTGATGGGCGCACGAAACCGACGCCCTTGAGCCAGGCGGTTACCAAACATTTCGAGCATGCCATTCCGCGAGTCATCGCCTGGATGGATCAAGCGGCCCCGGGTGACTATGCCAGCTTCGCACCCCTGGTGATGGATTATGCCGAAAACGGCGACGAAATCGCCTTATCGATCGTGCGCGACGCTGCGCTCCATGTCGAACGCTTTATAGAAACCATCATAGCGCGCGGCGCGCCCCGCTGCGTCCTGATGGGAGGGCTGTCCGAACGCATGAAGCCGTGGTTGCGTCAGCGCATAGTCGCACAGATCGACGAGCCGCTGGGGGATGCGCTTGATGGCGCGCTTATTCTAGCCGGGCTGCCTATTGCGTCTGCAGCATCTCGCCCGTGATGGCGTAACCATTGTCGAGCCAGTCGATCAGTTCGCGGGCGGCGGGTTGGTCGATCAAGGCATATCGACTGCGTAACGCGTTCCGGACCGTATCGGTTAGCCGATCAAGTCCTGCCGACTGAAGTGTCAAAAGATCCGATTGCAGCCGTTGCGCAAGTTCAGGGCCGCAAACACGCGAGGCCGCCAAAACAAAGGCTCTGCCATATCGATAGTCGAAACCTTGCTCATAGAGCATCGGCAAGGTCAGCGCAGGAATACAGCCGAGCATGGGCTGCGAAGCTGGATTGATCGCGTGGTGCGTGATCTCCGCTGCAATCGCAGGCGAACGGCCTGTAAATGCGCGCAGGTGAAGATATTGCGACATGCGAGGACCGTCATTGACCGGATAATTGTCCCAGAGCGCGACCTTGCGGCCAAGCATGGCAGAAATATCGCGCAGATGCGCCGGACCAATTTCTGGTGAGCAGACTTCCTCGCCGGTCCAGTAGACCGCGACCCCGGAATCGAGCTTGCGCCCAAGCGTTTCGAGATAGCGCTCTGGCCTTTGCCCGAAGACCTGATCCAGCTTCGGATCGTTTGAATAATAGCTCGGGCACAGGAAGAAACGGCTGGCCTTGCTGTTGGCTAGAACGAAAGCCGTCACCTGCGCCTGTCTTTCTGCCAGGTCGGGAATGTCACCGCGCATATCGTCGAACAGAATCGCAAGATCATCCATGCCCAGTGAATCCAGCTGCGCAAGCTTTGTGCGCATGTCTGCCTTGGCCTCTCCATCGAACTCGAAGTGCGTACCATAGGGTGTCAAGCCTACGCCAAAGCGAACGCCGCGCGACCGGCAATGATCAGCAAAGGTACCAATGGCCTCAGCTTCCGGCTGAGCGTAGGCAACTCGCCACTGTCGGCGAAGCTTGGCGTCCCGCTTGGGGGCGTAGTGAAAAAACGAATAGCCAGCGGGCGCAAGGTGGTCGACCACGGCGGCACGGTCCGGCCAAGTCCATGCTCGCCCAAAATAGCCCTCGATTATGCCCAGTTCCGGCGTCAATATCTTGCCCCCGCAATCCAGGTCGCCGCGCTGTTCAATGCGTTGTCTAGCAGGACCAGATCGGCACGCATGCCAATGCCGATGGTGCCATGGCTGCTTGACAGGCCGAGAAATGCCGCCGGCGTCGTGCTCGCCATATGGCTGGCCGTGATCATGTCGATCCGCATCATGCAAAGGGCATTGCGGAAGGCTTGGCTCATGTCGAGATCGGAGCCTGCGAGCGTGCCATCAGGGCCGCGCAGGACACCGTCTTGGCGGTCGATTTGCTGGGCCCCGAGTAGAAATCCATCCATATCGGTCCCGACCGTCGACATCGCATCGGTAACCAGCATGACTTGCTCTTTGCCAAGCACCCTCAAGGCTGTTCGCAGGGCAGCAGGATGGACGTGGTGACCGTCAACAATAAGCCCGCTCGTCAGACCCAGATCCATTGCCGCACCGACCAGCCCCGGCTCACGACTGCCAAGCTGGGTCATGGCATTGTACAGATGGGTTACGCCGGTCAGGCCTTCGGCGACTGCGCGGGCCATTTCTTCATAGGTCGCTAGGCTGTGTCCGGCGGCAACGACGACGCCCCGCGCTGTGAGCGCAGCGATTGCGCCAGGGGTGAGACATTCCGGCGCCAGGGTGACAAGGGTTTTGCCCTGGTCGAGCGATGACAATAGTCCAATTGCCCGATCATCGAGCGCCCTGATCTTGGCTGGGTCATGGATGCCATGTTTCAGCGGATTGAGGAACGGACCCTCGATATGTATGCCAAGGACGCCGGGCACGCCCAGTTCAATAGCCTTGGCGGTTGCCGCAATGGCCCGCGCAATGACGTCCAGATCGTCGCTGATCAGTGTGGGCAAAAGCGCCGTTGTCCCAAATGCACGGTGCGCCTGCGCAATCGCGGCTATGCCTTCAACCGTCGGCTCATCATTCAGCAGCACACCACCGCCGCCATTGACTTGCGTGTCGATAAAACCGGGCAACAAACTGCCGCCATTTAGGAGCTCTGTCTCCACGCCCAAAGGCAATGCATCTGCCGGGCAGATAGCACAGATCAGGCCGTGCTCAATAAGAAGGGCATAACCTTCCAGCCATTGCCCTTTTGCCAAAATGCGCGCGCCGGCGATCGCGTGTTGGCTCATCTAGTCTCGGTCACTTTGCGCAGCATAGGCGGGTTGTCTGGATCGAAACCGCGGTGAACGGCAAGTGCATTCACAAGCCGATAAAAACTTTGCACCATAGCGATCGGCGCGATTACGGGGTGCAGACCCTTCTCGATCGGCAATGCCCGGCAGCCCGCGAGGGCTTGTCCCGCTATAGCCAAAGGCGCACCGCGGGCTGTAAATTTTTCCACTATGGTTGCAAGTCCGGCCGCCGCCTTGTCGAATGGCGGGAAGATCAAGACCGGATAATCGGGACCGACCAGTGCCATCGGTCCATGCGCCACCTCCGCGATGCTAAAAGCCTCGCCGTGAATACCGCACGTCTCTTTGCATTTCAGCGCCGCCTCCTGAGCGACTGCCAATGTCGGTCCGCGGCCAAGCACATAAAGGCTCCGCGCGCGGCTGAAGGTCTCTATAGCGGGTGTCCAGTCAGCCTCCCAGGCTGCCGCGAGCTTTGTGGGGAGTTCGCAAAGTGCCCGTTGCAGGGGCAGGTCGTTCGACCAAAGACTGGTCAGATGGGTAAAGGCGGCAAGGCTTGCAATATAACTCTTGGTCGCCGCCACGCTTTTCTCCGGCCCGGCATGCAGTGGCACCACGTGCTCTGCAAGGCCCGCAAGGGGCGACTTTGTGTCATTGACCAATGCGATGACCAAGGCACCGGCTTTTCGCGCAGCCTCTGCGCAAGCCAGCAGGTCCGGACTTTGGCCCGATTGCGAAATCAGGATGAACGGCTGCCCATGCATGTGCGGCAGCGGGGCACCATAGATCGAACTGATCGACGGCGCTTGCGACACAGTCGGCACCCCAAGCACGGTTTCAAACAGATGCTTGGCGAATGTGGCCGCGTGATCGGAGCTTCCCCGAGCGCAGGTAAAAACAACCGAGGGCTTTGCCTCGGCAAGCTTGGCGGCAAGGCTTTCGACCAATTTGGCATTGGATTTGATCTGGCGCTCAACGACGCCCGCAGCCGCAGCCGCCTCAGCGAACATATATGTTTTTTCGGCCGCCACGAGGTTGGTGCGATCCGAAAGCGCAGGGGCAGAGGGCGTGTGCATGTAATACCTATATAATACCAATTTACCCGATCGCGCAACCTTGCTATCGCTTGGCGTCATGAAAAACGTAGCCATTCTAATCTCACGGCTCGCGGACCGCTTTGGCACGCGCCAGCTAAGCTCGGCTTCGGCACTTGCTGCCTATGCCCAGGGCGAAGGCCCTCATAGCAGCGATGCACCCGAACTGGTCTTACAACCCGTCTCGGTGGAGGAAGTGCAGTTGGCCGTCCGGACGGCTGCGGAAATGCAATTGCCCATCGTCGCTTATGGCGCCGGAACGTCGCTGGAGGGCAATGCCGCCGCTATCGCACCTGGAACGGTGTGCATCGATTTTTCCCGGATGGACCGGATACTCGACATCAGCGCGGGCGACCTGGTTGCCCGGGTTGAGCCAGGCGTTACACGCGAGGCGCTCAATCAGGAACTGCGCACCTTGGGCCTATTTTTTCCGGTTGATCCAGGGGCCAATGCCAGCCTTGGCGGAATGATCGCAACCCGCGCATCGGGCACCACGACCGTGCGCTATGGCAGCATGCGGGACAATGTGCTTGCCCTGAAGGTGGTCACGGCAGACGGGGGGCTTATCCGTACAGGGACAATGGCGCGAAAGTCCGCCTCGGGCTATGATCTGACCCACCTTTTTACGGGCTCTGAAGGCACTTTGGGGCTGATTGTTGAAGCCAGCCTTCGCCTGCATGGCCAACCCGAAGCCATCCTTGCCGCGACCTGGGACTTTGCCTCGGTTGATGGCGCGGTAGAAACGGTTATGGCAACGATCCAGTCGGGCGTTGCCGTCGCCCGCATGGAACTGCTCGACGAGGCCGCAATTGTGGCCTGCAACGCGCAAACGGGCCTTGGACTGCCCGAAAGGCCGATGCTGTTCCTCGAATTTCACGGCAGTCAGGCCGCCATTGCTGAGGATCTTGCGACGGTGCGCACAATCGGGGCGGAATACGGCGGGGGTCAATTGCGTGCGGCCAGTGCAGCCGAAGACCGCAATGCCCTTTGGAAAGCGCGCCATCACGCGCTTTGGGCTGCCAAGGCAAGGGTTCCAGGATCCTTCGCCTGGATCAGCGACATCTGCGTCCCCATCAGCCACCTTGGCGACGCGATTGGGCGCGCGAAAGCGGCGATCGATGCCGCCGGCCTGTTCGCGCCGATTCTTGGCCATGTCGGCGACGGGAACTTCCACGTCTTTTTCATTCTGCGTCCGCATGATCATCAAGGCTGGGCATTAGCAAAAACGATCAATGAGGCGATGATTGCGCACGCCCTTTCGGTCGGCGGCACCTGTACCGGAGAGCATGGAATCGGTATTGGCAAGCGCGAGGCCATGTTGCGCGAGCATGGTAGCGAAAGCGTCAATGTGATGCGCACCATTAAGCGCGCGCTCGATCCCGATGGCTTGCTCAATCCGGGCAAGATTTTTCTAGACTAGACCTTGAGCAACCATCCGCGCTTTCGAAGCGGGGGAATGAGCGCACAACTGAGTGCGGTGCCGACGACGGCATAGAGCATTGACGCCAGGGCCGGATTGAGACCGGTTGCCGCCAAGGCATCGAAACTGGTCGCCCAGAGTGTCTTGCCGTCGGGCAGCTTGCGCACGATCAGCGCAATGAGCAGCATGTGGATGACATACAATGTCAAGGCCGTCTGCCCCATTTCCACCGTCCAGCGGGCCAGCCGGAACGTCTCTATGAATGGCCACAAGGCCCGCAACCCGGCCCAGAACAACAGACCACCACCGCTGGTCACCAGGGCAAAGCTGGCCGTCCAAAGGTTCTTGTTCAGCGGCAACCACGGTGTGAGCGCCAGGCCGATCACCACAAGCGCCGCACCGATCGCACCGAGCCAGATCGTCGCTAGCCCTTTGGCCGAGATGCGCCGCATGACTGCCACACCGATCAGTGCGCTGGCAATTGCCGGCAATGTCGACAAGACACCTTCCGGATCCCATGACCCGCGATGCACACGGCCCGGCAGGACATTCCGGTCAAGCCAGCCACTAATCCCTTCGCCGGGCGCAAGGCTTGGCAGGGAACCATCCGGACTACCCACAAAAAGCAGCAAATAGCTGTGCACGATCAGCGCACCGAGTGCCGCGGTGATGGGCAGTGCGACCCCCCGACGGAGCGCCATGATGGCAGCGCAAGCAAGATAAACAATGGCAATGCGCTGCAAGACGCCGGTCCAGCGGATCGTCTCGGGTGAAACCTGGCCTTTGATAGCCATGCCAAGCCCGACGCCGATCAGGAAGAGAAGCAAGGCTCTTCGAACGATCGTAGTCGGAGCCACGACCACGCCAGGCCGTTCAATCGCCAGCGGCGCGGACAGTCCAACAATAAGCAGAAATACCGGAAAAACGAAATCTGCGAGGGTGATGCCGTTCCAATCAGCGTGCTTGATGTATTGAGCGGCAAAGACCGCGCTGCCCTGAAGGTTGACCAGGATCATCAGCAGCACGTCGAGGCCCCGGAAACTGTCGAGCGATTGATCGCGCAAGGTCGGCTGCGCGCTCACAGAATAACAAACGGGCCGCGTAACTCGCTGACGAACTCATAGCGTTCGCCGCGATAGGCCGAGCGTGTCAGCTCTACGGGGCGCCCATCCGCTCGCCTTGTAAGACGCTCGATCCGCAGGATCTCGACGCCTTCGGCGATGCCGAGGAGCTTTGCTTCATTTGGTCCGGCCAGCGCCGCACGGATCTTCTGCTTGCCGCTGATCGGTCGATTGCCACGCTCGGCAAGGGCCTTGTAGAGCGAATTGCCAAGTTTAGCCGCCGTTGGCAGCATATCGGCTGGCACCACGGCATTCTCGATTGCCAAGGGCTCGCCATCGGCCAAGCGGACGCGGCTTAGACGCAGAACCGGCGCGTCAACCTTGAGTTCGAGCAACCGCGCTTCTTCCTCGCTCGCAAAGCCCGTCTTGTTCTCCATCCAATGGGTCGTGGTGGTCTCGCCGCGCGCCTCGGCATCCTCGCTGAAGCTGGTCAGATAGGAGCCGGGTGCCTGGATACGCGGCTTCACATAGGTTCCCGAACCTTGTCGGCGTGACAGCACGCCATCTTCGATCAGCAGTTCGATCGCCTTGCGCACCGTGACGCGGGACGCGCCCATCAGTGCACAAAGTTCCCGCTCCGAAGGCAATGCCTCGTCGGCCAGAATCTTGCCATCTGTAATCTCTTTCAGGAGCTTCTGCGCCAGTTGCATATAGATTGGCGAATGGCGGTGCGTCGGGACCTGATTAGGACGTGCGGCGGTCATGATGCATCTTGCCCAAGGCTTAGGATGGCTGGTCGCAGCAGACCCTGATGCTCTGCCAAGCTGGCTCTCGCTGCGTCAGGGCTAAGACCATTAGCAACCAGAACCGCCGCCTTGATATTGTTGCTTGTCTGCAAAAGTGCGCCGCTAGCCTTTTCAATCGAGCAATCTGCCAGTGACGCAACCATGGTTGCAGCGCGGCCCAGCAACTTTTCGTTCGAAACCTGCATATCGACCATCAGACCCTTATAAACACGACCGAGCCGCAGCATGATGGAAGTCGAGAGCATATTCAAGATTACCTTTTGGGCGGTACCGGCCTTCATGCGCGTCGATCCGGCAATAATCTCGCTGCCGGTCGCTGCGAGAAGCGCATGCTC
>JBIIZD010000165.1:0-2869 GCA_044346445.1 Caulobacteraceae bacterium | reverse complement strand
ATCAAAACTTGGCCCGAACCTTGCTTGTTACGGCTTGAGCGATCGGGAAAGCCTTTTTCTTACGCGCAATCCGTCAACCCTTGGCCCATGAGCTGACCAATCCTATGCAAGTTGCGAGCACGATCCCCAATGCAATCGCATTGGCCCTGCCGGGCATTCAGGTTGACCCTTACGTCAACGGGATAGCGGGTGGCGGTGATGACACAGGAGCGGCGGCCGGGCCAGGGGATGTTGCAAACGCCTTTACGCCAAGCTTTGCCGATGTCTTAGGTCAGGCCTTGCCGCCGGGCACGGATGAGGACTTGCCCGCTAAGACAGCTGATTTTTACCCAGCCCCCATAGTCGCTCCGGCCCCAATTTCGCCGTTCAATGCTCTTAGGCCACAGGTGCCCGTGCCCGTGCCCGCCAGCCCGGCATCCAAACCGAACCTGCCCATTGCTGCGTCAGGCCCGGTTTTTGTCGCGCTTGAAGCGCCAATGGCGCGCATGGACGGCGCGCCGCTTGGCCCGCCGAACATGCCCGCAAGTCCAAAGCCGATTGAGCGCGGTATAGCCGAGCTGCAAACTCGGGGGCCCAAGCCTAGCGCGGCCCCGGAACCCGCCATGCCGGTCACAGGCCCAGACCCGTTTGCGTCTATTGCGCTGTTAACTGGGCAAGCCATGCCAGCCCCCGCGCCGATTGCCTTTGCTGCGCCAACAGAATCCATGCCGCCGAGCACACCGCCAGACCTTGCGCTCAAGGCCCCAGCCCCTGCCCACACCCCGGCGATCAATCTGCCAGCCCCCCGCGCGCCAGCGCCCCTGGCACCTATGCCCGCACCAACCGATACCGTCTTGGACCCGGCCTTAAGCGCGCCCAGCCCTTCACCCCCGGCCCCAGACCATGCAGCCAGCGTGCCTGAAGTGATCGGTCAGGTCCTGAGCGAAATGTCCGCACCGTTCGCGCTGATTTCGTTTAAGGCAGCCTTCAAACCGGCAGTTGCCCACGCCGTGACAAGCCAGCCCGTGGCCCCTGCCTCTCAGCCCGTCACGCCCTGGCCTGAAGGTGAATCAACCCCTGATCCGGTCATTGCGGCCATGCCTGGTCTGGCCAGTTTGCCAATTGCAGCCGCGCCGCCCGTGGCCGCCTCAGTCGCAGACCCGCAAGGCGTAATCGCGCCAGCGCCAAATCCCACAGACCCGGATGCCGATCCGGACTGGCCAGACGAGCCACTAATTGCCCCCGTCTTGACCGCCAAACTGCCCGATAGGCCGGTCAGGCCAGAGCGCATAGACCCAGCTGTACCCGATCAAGCTACCGAAGCGAGCCTGAGCGCAAATGTGCTTAAGATTGGAGCAGAGGCTAAGGAGGCGAACGGCGCTGGCAACGAGGATGGGCTCGACCTTCAGCCCGTGGCCGCAACAAGCCCGCCCCAGATCACTGATGCGCCAAGCCAGGCTTCGGCGACAGCAACGCCCCAAACCATCCCGCGCCTGGCCGCAGACATCAGCCGCAAATCTGGGGGCGGTTCGGCTCAGTTTGGAATCAGCCTGACACCAGAGGGCCTTGGCAAGGTCGAGGTGCAGATCTCCATCAATCCCAAGGGCGAGGTTACGGCCACCATGGTGTTTGACACGCCCCAGGCCGCTGCGGAATTGCGCGGCCGGGCGGCAGAACTGCAAAAAAGCCTCGAACAGGCTGGCTTCCAGGTCTCAGAAAAAGGCTTGAGCTTTAGCGACACCGGTCGCCAAGGCTTTGGCACAGCCCAGCACCAGGCCCAGCAGGATAACCGCCAAACGCCCAGTCAGGCCAGGGCCATCTTACTGGCCGCTGGGTCTGGCGGTCCGACCGACTTGGCCACCGCAAAACCCTATACCCCGTCTCATTTCCGCAGCATCGATGTGAGGATCTAGCCCATGGTTACCACCACCACCCCTGCAACCACCCTGCCCGGTCCGGCAACCAATGCCAGCACGGCTGCGGCGACCAGCGCGATCAAGAATAGTCGCACAAGCTTGGCGACCAATTACCAAACCTTTTTGACGCTCCTGACCACGCAGTTGAAAAATCAGGACCCAACCAAGCCTTTAGACAATAACGAATTTACCCAGCAATTGACCCAGATGACCGGGGTTGAGCAACAGCTATTGTCCAATGAACTGCTCACAAAACTGGTCAATCAGAGCGCCGATTCCCTGGGCAATGCCGTCAATCTCATTGGCAAGCTCGCCACGGTAAAGACCAATTCAAACATGCTGCAATCGGGTAAGGCCGACTGGACTTATGACATGCCTGCGGGCGCAAGCTCAGCGACCATCCAGATCAAGAATGCCCAGGGGTCTTTGATCTATAGCGGCGATGTTTCCGACCTGACCGCCGGGCCCAAGACCTTTAGCTGGAACGGTACGACCAATAGCGGCGCAAACCTGGCTGCGGGCGGGCCCTATCTGGCCACCATAGCTGTCCAGAATGCCGACAAGACCAGCGCCAGTATAACCCCCCTGGTCAAGGGCCTGGTGACGGGTGTGGAGACGGCCAATGGCGCGGTCCTGGTCTCGCTGGGCACCAATAAGGTGGCATCGTCCAGCGTGATTGGCGTCTCGAATATCAATTAAAATCAAACCCTTTCAATCGCTCCTCGGAATGTCCGAGCGGCTAGCCCCCTCCCTAACCAAGACGAGAAGGACATAAACCATGGGTATAAGCTCATCCCTGCTGATCGGAGTCTCGGCCCTGACCTCCAATGCCGAGGCCATGTCGACCATTTCGAACAATATCGCCAATGTGAACACCACCGCCTTTAAGCGCAACGGCACCTCTTTCCAGCAATTGATCGTAGGACAGACATTCGATGGGCGAACCGGAACCTTTAACGGCACCGGCGTGGTCA
>JBIIZD010000164.1:0-2900 GCA_044346445.1 Caulobacteraceae bacterium | reverse complement strand
CGGCATCCAGTGCCGGATCGATCTCGCCGCTGCGCTGCATGCCGCCAATAAGTTGGGCGACCGCTTGGACGAGCATCTGCTCGGATTGGACTATGAGCTGCGCCACCTCCGGATCGCGTAAGCCTTCTGCAAAAACCTCTAGCCGAAGGCGTGAGGATTCTTGAGCGGAGGCGTCGCGGGCGAACTCAAGCAATGCCTCAAGCATTCCAGAAAATACGTCTTGCGCCTCTCGCAGCGCGCCTATCAAGATCAGATCATCGGCCAGGTCTTGCTGAACCAGTGCGTGTACCAGTTCGCGCTTGCTGGGGAAGTATTGATACAGGCCCGCGACGCTAATGCCCGCCTCGGCGCTGATTTCGGCCGTGCTTGCCGCGTGAAAGCCTTTACGCAGAAAGCACCGCTTCGCGGCCTCCACGATCTGGCGACGCCGTTCACTGCGTGCGTCAGTATCAATGGGGCGACCACGGCGAAGCTTGCTGACGGGTTTGGCGTGCATATGAACTTGCCTTTTTTGTCCGCTCACAATTAAGTGAGCGATCACTTATAAAATAAGATGGACTTGGTCAAGCGATTATCTTTCGTCGCCGATTGCCAGGGCGGTGAATGAGGCGGGGAGGGAGCGGCCTGAAGCCGGGCGCGATGCGGTTCCTCAGTTTGTAGACAAACGGGAATTCCTGACTGTAGATTGAACCTAGTCTGATGGCGCCTGTAATGGTCGCAGATTAAATGATCTAGGCGTGATTGGGTGCGACGATTGCAGCGAGGGGGCCAATCTGTGCGGTTTACGAGCCTTGAACGGGCCGTCTTGGACGAGATTTGCAACCACCGCCTTCAGGATGGCGCTGCATTGCGGGCGCTGTTCGCGGCTGCGACCGTGATAAGCCGCGAGAACACTGGACATGGCTTTTACACCTATTTCGACCTGGGCGCGCTCGGCAGTGGTGTGCTTGATCCGCTAATTGATGGCCCAATTGCGTATATGAAGGACATGGGTCCGGGCATGACCATGGGCTTTATCCTATGGCCCCAGACCGAAACGCCGGCCTGTATGGAGGGTTATCAAAATAGTGATGACCGGGGCGAAACCGTGAATCTCAAATTGCGTGATCTGGCATCGCTGCAATTTGACCGATTCGAGTGGGTCTAGCTGTTCGGGCCGGGACTATTGCGGCGATGACAATCGCTGCGGTTTTCCTCTATGGCTCGGTTGCGGTCATTTGCGAGCTAAGATCTGCTCATCGCCGGAGGGTGTAATGGACACGGCTTGGTTTGAAGTCTGGTGGGACTATAGTTCACGCCCCCCCATACTCTTGCTGCTTAGCGTTGAGCCTGGTGCCTCGGGCCGCTTTGTGATTACAGAGCCAAACGGCAATAGGGTCCATGCGACCTCCTCTTATGAGGCCGCCACCTTCTGGCTCACCGAGGATGAGTTCACCAGGGTCGATGGCCGAACCCGCCTTGAGGACTGACGAAATCTGCTTTTCTGTCGCTCACCCTTGTCTAAAATCTAAACCCATGATCATTTGCGCTCAGTGAAAAGCGTGGCGCGGCCGGGTCGGTGCGGTGCCAGTTTAGGGGGCTAACCTTATGAACTTGGTCGAGATTGTTGGCATCATCATTGTCTTGGTGACCTGTGTCCCGGTGTTTTTGCAGCTTCGCTCGCATCCGCGCGGTCTGTTTGTGCTGTTCTTTGCCGAGATGTGGGAGCGGTTTTCCTATTACGGCATGCGCGGCCTTTTGATCTTTTATCTGACCCAGCATTTCTTGTTCGATGACAAGGAGGCTCAGGGTCAATATGCGGCCTATACCTCCTTGGTTTATCTGCTGCCCCTGATCGGCGGCCTGATTGCGGACCGGTTCCTCGGCATGCGCAAGGCGATTGCCTTTGGCGCGCTCTTGCTGGTCGCAGGTCACGGGGCCATGGCCATTGAGGGTGCCCCTGCAACCCAGGTCTTGAATTATCAGGGCGCGAAATATGAATTTGTCGTCAATGGCCGTGCCGCGGATCGCGAGGTCAAGCTCAAGGTCGCCGACGCCGAATATGCGTTTGGCGCCAATGAGGCCGGTGATCTTCAGATCAAGGGCCTGCCCGCAGGCGCGCCCATCCCCGCTACCCTGACCAAGGGCAGTTATGAATTGTCGGTGGTCAGGGGCCCCAAGATCTATCAGGACATCATGTTTCTGGCCCTGTCGCTGATCATTATGGGGGTTGGCTTTTTGAAGCCCAATATCTCTTCAATCGTCGGTCAGCTTTATCCCGAAAACGATCCGCGCCGCGATGCGGGTTTTACCCTCTATTATTACGGCATCAATCTTGGGGCCTTTGTTGCGGCTATTGTTTGCGGACGGCTGGGCCAGGAGGTTGGTTGGTGGGCCGGGTTTGGCCTGGCCGGGATTGGCATGGCGGCGGGCTGGATCGTGTTCATGCTGGGCAAGCCGATGCTGGAGGGCAAGGGCGAACCGCCAGAGCCGGCAAAGCTGGCCAAGCCCGTGCTTGGTCCGCTTAATACCGAATGGCTGATCTATTTGACCGCTGTGCTTGGCGTGGGCCTGGTTTGGCTGCTGGTGCAGAAAAATGCCTCGGTGGGTTATATGCTGGGTGCAGGCTCGGTGATTATTCTGGGCTATCTGGCCTGGTTTATGGCGACAAAATGCACACCCGCTGAGCGTTCGCGCATGACCCTGGCCCTCGTTCTGATCGGGGCCTCGGTGGTGTTCTGGACCTTGTTTGAACAGGCAGGCTCCTCGCTCAACCAGTTTGCCGATCGTAGTACCCAGTTGGCCTTGCCGGGCGGGTCTGCCATGACCGCTTCCCAGACCCAATCGTTTAATTCCGGCTTTATCCTGTTGTTTGCCCCGGCGTTTGCGGCGCTCTGGGCGTTTTTGGGGCGGCGCAATAT
>JBIIZD010000010.1:0-36556 GCA_044346445.1 Caulobacteraceae bacterium | reverse complement strand
CTGGTCCAGCACCCTTGCCACCTTGCGGCGGATCAGCGGCACCTGGCTTGCGGGCTGGTCATAGGCCTCGACCGTAAACAGGCCGACAAAGCGCACCTCGCCGCAGGGCCGACCATCGGGTCCAAACCGCTTTACACCGATATAATCCATATGGGCGGCGCGGTGCACCCGCGAGCGCAGATTGGCCTTGGCAACGGTCAGGGGTTCACCCGTCTCCAGATCGCGGCGGATCTGGGGTGACAATATGGCCGGCTCATTAATGCGCCGCAAAACCGACAGGGCCTCATCGCGCAATATGCCAAGGCTGCTTTGTGGCTGGATAAGGGGTTCTTCGGCCGCATAGTCACCGCTCTGGGTGCGCGGATATTCATAGACCCGTGCACCGAGAAACACGAAATGGTCGGCCGCCAGCCATTCTAGAAAGGCCAGCATCTCGGCGCGGTCGTCCGCACCAAGGCGAAGCTTGTCGCCCTCGAGCGTGCGGATCGACTGCTGCATCAGGGCCAGCATGGCGCTGTGATCGCCAACCGCCATGTGCACATCGCGCAAGGCCAGGCTTATCTGGGCCAAAAGGGCTGCGACCTGATCCGTATCCAGCGCATTCAGCAGGATCAGAATCATTGATTCGCGCCGCTCAATGCCCGGGGCGCCGTCGTGTCGGTTCCCCTCTTTGTCACGCGCGACCGTTATGACGGGGTGAAACAGGGCCTGAACCACCGCGCCGCTCTTGGCCATGGCGGCCATGACGCTATCCAACAAAAACGGTGCGTCGGGCTGCATTATAGTCAGGGCCGCGCCGGTTCCATTGGCCAGGGCGACGGCCTGACAATCGAGGCGCGGTGCAGGCCCGCTATAGGTTTGGGCCGCTTGCCAAAAGCGCTTGGCAAGGCCCGCCAGGGCTTCGGCACCGATAGATCCAACCTCATCTGGCGCGCCATCGGCATTGACCTGACGGATAAAGTCCGCCTCCGGACCGTGACAGGGGCCATAGGCTAAGCAGAGGTCCTGGCCGGTTGCGCCATGATCGCGCGGGGCGGGGTTTTTCATGGATTTCAATGCTCGTATCCCGATCTTTGTCCGCCCTGGGGGCGGGCGCAGTATAAAATCGCCACGACGGGATACTACGGCTTAGCTTACCTTGGGTAAACAGTTCATAATCAAGTGCGAAACGTCGCCGGGTGGGGGGACCCGGCGACGCCGTTCGCCTGAAGCACCGGCGATCCATCGCGCTGGACCAAGACCGAGGGGGCGGTTTGGTGTCAGCCAGCACAGGCCTAATCGCGCCGTGCCTGATCATTAACTAAGAAGACATGATTACGGATTTAAGACGAACGCGATCACGCTTGCGTGAAGCGTTCGCCTTGTGACTGATGCAGTGGTCTTGAATAGCCCTCTCATCGGCGCTGCTGGCCAAGGCCGTGCTACTGGTTTGTCTGGCCTTGATCTGGGGCCATGTCAGCGGCGCATTCGGGCATATGGCCAATCGGCGGGAATAGCGGGCAACAGCGGCCTTTGGCGACCGCTCTGGCAGGTGATTGTCCCGCGCTTATGCGGTTTTTGGGTAAGCCTTCCTTAGGTTTTGGCGTATCGTCGCAGATCGTTTCGCGGCTTGGCCGGTCGGGGTGGCGCGATCGCCTGCTCGGCTCGGCCCATGCCATTTTACGAAGGGACAAATTTGCCGGGTCATGACATTTTCCCTGCCCTGTTTGGTTGCACAAGCCCGCGGCGCTCTCTATAACCTGCGCGCACTAGCCTTTCATCGGTCGCCTCGGCGGCTGTGTTTTCCGCGTATATCTAACCGCGACCGGACCTCATGAACATTCACGAGCATCAAGCCAAGGCCGTCCTCAAAGCGTTCGGCGTTCCCGTTCCCCGCGGCATAGCCGCCTTTACAGTCGATCAGGCGGTCAAGGCCGCTGAAGACCTTGGCGGGCCGGTCTGGGTCGTTAAGGCCCAGATTCATGCTGGCGGTCGCGGCAAGGGCGGCGGCGTCAAGGTGGTCAAGTCGGTTGAGGCGGTGCGCGAAGAAGCCACCCGCATGCTGGGCATGACCCTGGTTACCCACCAGACCGGCCCTGCTGGCCGACTGGTGCGCCGCCTGTATATCGAAGAAGGCGCAGCGATTGCGCGCGAGCTTTACCTGTCCTTGCTGGTTGATCGCGAAACCTCGCGCGTCGCCATTGTCGCCTCGACCGAAGGCGGTATGGATATTGAAGAGGTCGCGGCCCATACGCCGGAAAAGATCATCACCTTTTCGATTGATCCAGCCACCGGCGTGTTTCCGCATCACGCCCGCAGCCTAGCCAAGGCCCTGAACCTAGACGGCGCGTGCGCCAAACAGGTCCAGACCCTGTTGCCCGCCCTCTATAAAGCCTTTGTCGAAAAAGACATGGCCATGCTCGAAATCAATCCCCTGATCGTGACCGGCGATGACCAACTTCGGGTCCTGGATGCCAAGATCGCCTTCGACTCCAATGCGCTTTATCGCCAACCCGACATGCTCGCGCTTCGTGACCTGACCGAGGAAGACGAAAAAGAGATCGAGGCCTCCAAGCACGACCTGTCCTATATTACCCTGGATGGTGAGATTGGTTGTATGGTCAATGGCGCGGGCCTTGCCATGGCGACCATGGATATTATCAAGCTCTATGGGGCAGAGCCTGCCAACTTCCTCGATGTTGGCGGCGGCGCGTCCAAGGAAAAAGTCACGGCGGCCTTCAAGATCATTACCTCTGATCCTGCGGTTAAGGGCATTTTGATCAATATTTTTGGCGGCATCATGCGCTGCGACATCATTGCTGAGGGCGTGGTGGCTGCGGTCAAGGAGGTCGGCCTGAAGGTGCCCCTAGTGGTCCGGCTTGAGGGCACGAATGTTGCCCTTGGTAAGCAGATCATCAATGATAGCGGTCTGAATGTGATCGCGGCCAATGACCTGTCCGATGCCGCTGACAAGATCGTCAAGGCCGTTCGGGCCTTAAGCTAAGCCGGGAATTGAGCTGGGCCCGAAAGGGTCTGCGATTGAAATTCGAGAAAGCCAAAAGCAGCGCGCATGTCCATCCTGATCGACAAGAACACCAAGGTCATTTGCCAGGGGATCACTGGATCTCAAGGCACTTTTCACACTGAGCAGGCCATTGCCTATGGCACCTTGATGGTCGGCGGCGTCACCCCCGGCAAGGGCGGCATGACCCATGTTGGCCTGCCGGTGTTTGATACGGTCGCCGAGGCGCGTGAGCGCACCGGGGCTAATGCCACCGCCATCTATGTGCCGCCGCCTTTTGCAGCGGATTCCATCCTTGAGGCGATTGCGGCGGAAATCCCGCTGATCATCTGCATTACCGAGGGCATTCCTGTGGCCGATATGGTCAGGGTGCGCCGGGCGCTGGATGCGTCCAAATCGCGTCTGATTGGCCCCAACTGCCCCGGCGTCCTGACCCCTGGCCAGTGCAAGATCGGCATTATGCCCGGCGGCATCTTTTCCAAGGGCTCGGTCGGCGTTGTGTCGCGTTCAGGCACCCTGACCTATGAGGCCGTGTTCCAGACCACCCAGGTCGGCCTTGGCCAGACCACGGCTGTGGGTATTGGCGGGGACCCGGTCAAGGGCACCGAATTCATCGATATCCTGGAAATGTTCCTGGCTGATGACGAGACCAAGTCCATCATCATGATTGGTGAAATCGGCGGCTCTGCCGAAGAGGATGCTGCTGACTTTATTAAACATTCTAGGATAAAGAAGCCTATGGTCGGGTTCATCGCCGGCCGCACGGCCCCTCCGGGGCGGCGCATGGGTCATGCGGGCGCAATCATTTCGGGCGGCAAGGGCGGCGCGGAAGACAAGATTGCGGCCATGGAGGCGGCGGGCATCCGCGTGTCCCCATCCCCCGCAGCCCTTGGCCAGACTCTGGTCGAGGTACTAAAGGGCCTTTAAGGCAAAGACGAAAGGCGCGATCCGCACCGGCTGATGTCCTGCGTGGATCGCCTAGGGACGAAGACCATGGCGGACGATTCCGGGCGGCTCAATCAGGTTCTTGAGCAAACCTCCTTTCTCTACGGCGGCAATGGGGCCTTCGTTGAGGCCTTGTATGCCCAGTGGGCCAGGGACCCGGCCTCTGTTGATCCCTCTTGGCAGGTGTTTTTTGCTGGGCTTGCAGAGCCTGGGCAGGACGCGGTCAAGGGCGCTGAGGCCCCAAGCTGGCAGGGCGCACAGACCCCTCAAGTTCGCCCAGACTGGCTATCGGCCCTGGATGGTCAATGGCCCGCCGTTGAGGCCAAGATTGGCGAAAAGATTGCCGCCAAGGCTCCTGCGGCCAGTCCAGAGGCGGTGCGCGCCGCGACCCTAGACAGCCTGCGCGCCATTATGATGATCCGCGCCTATCGCATGCGCGGCCATTTTGCGGCCAATCTTGATCCCTTGGGCCTGGACGAAAAACAAGACACTTCCGAACTTGACCCGGCCAGCTATGGCTTTAGCGAAGCCGATCATGACCGGCCTATCTTTCTAGATTATGTGCTGGGCCTCGAAACCAGCACGGTGCGCGAGATTGTCTCAATCCTGCGCCGCACCTATTGCGGCAATGTCGGTGTGCAATACATGCACATTTCCGATCCAGGCGAGAAGCAATGGCTGCAAGAGCGCATTGAGGGCAAGGATAAGGAGATCACCTTCACCCCTGAAGGCAAGATCGCCATATTGAAAAAACTGATCGAGGCCGAGGGCTTTGAGCGGTTCTTGCACAAGCGTTTTCCGGGCACCAAGCGCTTTGGTCTGGATGGCGGCGAGGCCACCGTGCCAGCGCTGGAACAGATCATCAAGCGCGGCGGCGCTCTGGGCGTCGAAGACATTGTCATTGGTATGCCGCACCGTGGCCGCCTGAATGTGCTGGCCGCGGTCATGGGCAAGCCATACCGCGTGATCTTTCATGAGTTTCAGGGCGGCTCGTCCGTGCCTTCGGATATTGGCGGCTCGGGCGATGTGAAATATCACATGGGCGCGTCTTCGGACCGCAGTTTTGACGACAATAATGTCCACCTGTCCCTAACCGCCAATCCCTCGCACCTGGAAATCGTCAATCCAGTGGTGCTGGGCAAGGTGCGGGCCAAGCAGGCCACAACCTTGCGCGATGCGCCCGATAGTGGCCGCACCCACGTCTTGCCACTATTGCTGCACGGCGATGCGGCCTTTGCCGGCCAGGGCGTGGTGGCCGAGTGTTTTGCCTTGATGGGGCTGAAGGGCTATCGCACCGGCGGAACCATCCATTTCATCGTCAATAATCAGATCGGCTTTACCACCAGCCCGCGTTTCTCGCGCTCATCGCCCTATCCATCGGATGTGGCCTTGATGGTTGAGGCCCCGATCTTGCATGCCAATGGCGATGATCCCGAAGCGGTGGTGTTCGCGGCCAAGGTCGCGACCGAGTATCGCCAAAAGTTCGGCAAGGACGTGGTTATCGACATGTTCTGCTATCGCCGCTTTGGTCACAATGAGGGCGATGACCCGACCATGACCCAGCCCCTGATGTATGCCAAGATCAAGGGCCACCCCTCGACGCGCGAGCTCTACAGCCAGCGCCTGGTCGAGCAGGGCGCGGTCACTGCTGCCCAGGTCGAGGACTGGATCAAGGCGTTTGAGGCGTTTCTCGATGCCGAATTTGAGGCCGGCAAGACCTATAATCCCGACAAGGCCGACTGGCTGGACGGGGCCTGGTCAGGGCTTGCGCGCCCCGATGGCGATGATCGCAAATTTGACACCGCCGTGCCCTTGCAAAAGCTGCGCGATATCGGCACCCGCCTGACCATGGTTCCGAACCATATCGATGTCCACAAGACGGTGAAGCGCGTTATTGAGGGGCGTCGCACCGCAATCGACACCGGCGAGGGCCTGGACTGGTCTACGGGCGAGCATCTGGCCTTTGCCACCTTACTCGATGAAGGCTTTCCTGTGCGCCTATCAGGCCAGGACAGTGTGCGCGGCACCTTTGTGCAACGCCATTCGGACCTGATCGACCAGTCCACCGAAGAGCATTATACGCCGCTGAATAATGTCCGGCCTGGCCAGGCGCATTACGAGGTGATCGATTCGCTGCTGTCCGAAGAGGCCGTGCTTGGCTTTGAATACGGCTTTAGCCTAGCCGATCCCAATACGCTGGTCTTGTGGGAGGCCCAGTTTGGCGATTTTGCCAATGGGGCCCAGGTGGTGGTCGATCAGTTCATCAGTTCGGGTGAGCGCAAATGGCTGCGCATGAGCGGCCTGGTTATGCTCTTGCCGCATGGCTATGAGGGCCAGGGGCCAGAACATTCCTCGGCCCGGCTGGAGCGCTATTTGCAAAGCTGCGCTGAGGACAATCTTCAGGTGGTCAATGTCTCGACCCCGGCTAACTATTTCCATGTCCTTCGCCGCCAAATGCACCGGCCGTTCCGCAAACCCTTGATCGTGATGACGCCAAAGTCCCTTTTGCGGCACAAAAAGGCGATTTCCAAGCTGAGCGAACTGGCCGAAGGCTCGTCCTTCCACCGGGTGCTTTGGGACGATGCCGAACACAATCAGGCCCTGACCAAGACAAGGCTCAAGCCCGATGACCAGATCCGCCGCGTGGTCTTGTGCTCGGGCAAGGTCTATTATGACCTGCTCGATGATCGCGAAAAGCGCGGTATTGACGATGTTTATCTGATGCGGCTCGAACAGTTTTATCCCTGGCCGATGAAGTCGCTATCGACCGAGCTGGCCCGCTTCAAGACCGCCGAACTGGTCTGGTGCCAGGAAGAGCCAAAAAACATGGGTGGCTGGACCTTTGTTGATCCCTGGATCGAGCTGACCCTGGCAAAGCTCAAGATCAAGGCCAAGCGCGCACGCTATGTTGGACGCCCGGCCTCGGCCTCGACGGCGGCTGGCCTGATGAGCCGGCACTTAAAAGAACTCGAAACCTTCCTAAATGAGGCCTTCGCCTAAGCGCGACTGTGCCTTGACGAACTGACCGGAGTATCAAGACCAATGGCCGACATCATGACCCCCGCCCTGGGCGAATCCGTCGCTGAAGCCACAGTGGCCCGGTGGACCAAAAAGGTTGGTGAAGCGGTCAAGAAGGACGAGATGCTGGTCGAGTTGGAAACCGACAAGGTCAGCCTTGAAGTAGTTTCCCCTGCCGATGGCGTCCTTGGCGAAATCCTCGCGCCAGAGGGTGAAACCGTCTTGCCGGGTACGCTTCTAGGCCGGGTCACCGCAGGGGCCGCAGCCAGTGCGCCAGCGCCAGCCCCAGCTGTGGCAGAGGCACCCGCCCCAGCGCCCGCCCCGGCCCCAGCACCCGCCCCGGCCCCAGCGCCCGCTCCTGTGGCTCAAGCCCCGTCGGTGCGCCGCATTGCTACCGAAACGGGCCTGGATGCCAGCGCCATTGCCGGCACCGGCAAGGATGGCCGCGTGACCAAGGGCGATGCCTTGGCCGCGCTCGAAGCCCGCGCCAATGCCCCAGTGGCTGTGGCGGCCCCCTCTGCGCCCCGGACCGTGTCCGAGCGCGAAGAGCGGGTCAAGATGACCCGCCTGCGCCAGACCATTGCCCGCCGCCTGAAAGAGGCCCAAAACACCGCCGCCATGCTGACCACCTTTAATGAGGTGGATATGACCGCGGTCATGGCCTTGCGCGCCCAGTACAAGGACGTGTTTGAAAAGCGCCACGGCGTAAAGATGGGCTTTATGTCCTTCTTTGTGAAGGCCTGTGTCGAGGCCCTGAAAGACGTGCCCGACGTCAATGCCGAGATTGATGGCCAGGACCTGATCTATAAGAACCATTATGATATTGCCGTCGCCGTCGGCACCGACAAGGGCCTTGTCGTGCCCGTAGTGCGCGATGCCGATGCCTTGAGTCTTGCGGGAATCGAAAAAGCGATTGGCGCGCTGGGCAAAAAGGCCCGCGACGGTCAATTGGCAATCGAGGACATGCAGGGCGGCACCTTTACCATTTCCAATGGCGGGGTCTATGGCTCGCTGATGTCGACCCCGATCTTGAATGCCCCGCAATCTGGCATATTGGGCATGCACAAGATTCAGGACCGGCCCATAGTGGTCGGCGGCAAGATCGAGATCCGCCCCATGATGTATCTGGCGCTCAGCTATGACCACCGGGTCGTCGACGGCAAGGGGGCCGTGACCTTCCTGGTCAAGGTCAAGGACTATATCGAAGACCCGCAAAGGCTGCTGCTAGACCTATAGGGGCTGCTGCGCCCCGCTTCGCCCAGGCAAAAGACTGACCCAAATCTAAGGACCTATCGCATGGCCCAGTATGACGTGATCATTATCGGCGGCGGCCCCGGTGGCTATAATGGTGCCATTCGCGCCGGTCAGCTTGGGCTGAAGGTTGCCTGTATTGAGGGGCGCGGCGTTCTGGGCGGCACCTGTCTGAATGTTGGCTGCATCCCCTCCAAGGCCCTGCTGCACGCGTCCGAGCTCTATGAACTGGCCAACAAGGACTTTGCCAAGATGGGCATTGACGGCAAGGTGACGGTCAATCTGCCGGTCATGTTGCAACAAAAATCCGATAGTGTCCTGGCCCTTACCAAGGGCGTTGAGTTCCTGCTCAAGAAGAACAAGGTCGATTATATCAAGGGCTGGGGCCGCATTGCAGGGCCCGGCAAGGTTGCCGTCAAGGCTGAAGACGGCACTGAAACTGTGCTGGAAGCGGCCAATATTGTCATTGCCACCGGATCAGAGCCCACCCCCTTGCCCGGCGTCACGGTCGATCAGGCGCGGATTGTCGATTCCACCGGCGCTTTGGTTATTTCTGAAATCCCCAAATCCATGATCGTGATCGGGGCGGGCATTATCGGGCTTGAGCTTGGCTCGGTCTGGCGGCGTCTGGGGGCCCAGGTCACGGTGGTGGAATATCTGGACCGCATTACGCCGGGCATGGACGCTGATATGGCCAAGGCGTTTCAGCGCACCCTGACCAAGCAGGGCATCAGCTTTAAGCTTGGCACCAAGGTCACGGCGGCCACGGCCAGCAAGACCGGCGTTGCCCTGACGCTTGAGCCCGCAGCGGGCGGGGCACCTGAGACCCTGAATGCCGATTATGTGCTGGTTGCGATTGGCCGCCGCCCCGTGACCCGCGATCTGGGGCTGGAGACGGTGGGCATTGTTCCGGATGCCCGCGGCTTTATCGCCAATGATCATTTCAAGACCTCGGCCCCCGGCGTCTGGGTGGTCGGTGACGCCACCTATGGCCCTATGCTGGCCCACAAGGCCGAGGATGACGGGGTTGCCTGTATTGAGCTGATCGCCGGCAAGGCCGGGCATGTGGACTATAATCTGGTGCCCAGCGTGGTCTATACCTTCCCCGAAGTGGCCTGGGTCGGCAAGAATGAGGAAGAGCTCAAGGCCGCTGGCGTGGCCTATAAGGTCGGCAAATTCCCCTTCACCGCCAATAGCCGCGCCAAGGTCAATCATGAGGGCGACGGCTTTGTAAAGGTGCTGGCCGATGCCGCGACCGACCAGATCCTGGGCGTGCATATGATCGGCCCCCAGGTTGGGGAAATGATCGGCGAATATTGCGTGGCCATGGCGTTCTCGGCCTCGTCCGAAGACGTCGCCCGCACCAGCCATCCCCACCCCACCCGCTCCGAAGCCCTGCGCCAAGCCGCCATGGGCGTCGAGGGCTGGACCATGCAGGCTTAAGTCCTGTGGGCACGGTCTATGTCCTAACTAATCCCTCCATGCCGGATCTGATCAAGATCGGGCGCACGGACGGCCCTGTGGTTGAACGGGTAAGACAGTTAAGCGCTGTTCCCGGCGTTCCCCTGCCGTTTGAAGTGTTTTTTGCCGCCGAGGTGGCCGATTCCGTTGGCTGGGAGCGTGCGCTTCACGTGGCCTTTGATGATCGCCGGGTGAATGCAAGGCGGGAGTTTTTCCGCCTATCCCCGGATAAGCCGACGGCCGTCTTAAAGATGGCCCATGCTGTGAACGTAACGCCGCCTTTCGACATAGTGGACTCGCCCGAGGAGCAAGAGGCCTTGGACCGCGAGCGGCAGCGGGCTTCACGATTCAGCTTTGTTCAGGTTGGCATACAGCCCGGCGCGATGCTTCATTCTGTTTTTAACGATGAGGCGGTGGCTGAGGTCATCGACGATCTTGGAATCCATTTTGAGGGCCAAAGGCACTCGCTTTCGAGCGCCGCCCTGATCCTTGCTCATCGGTCTGGCCTAAATTGGAAGGTCATTCGCGGGCCGCAGTATTGGAAACATGAGGGTAAAACCCTCGTTGAAATTCGCGACCAAGGCCAAGACTAGGCCCCCCTCAAGCGTGCGGATGGGCCTTGGCATAGGCGGCCATCAGGCCTGCGGCATCGACATCGGTATAGCGCTGGGTGGTCGATAGCGAGGCGTGGCCAAGCAGGTCTTGAATGGCGCGCAGATCGGCGCCGGCCCCGAGCAAATGCGTGGCAAAGGCGTGGCGCAGGGCATGGGGCGTGGCGCTGTCTGGCAAACCAAGCTGGCCGCGCAGGGTCTGCATCAGGGCCTGAGCATGGCGCGGACTATAGGCCCCGCCGCGCTTGGCGCGAAACAGGGCGTCTTGGGGCGCAAGCCTAAAGGGTACGGTGGTTAGATAAAGATCAATGGCCTCGGCCACGGCGGGCAGGACCGGCACTAGCCTTGTTTTATTGCCCTTGCCGGTTATGCGCACCGTGTCTTGAACCGGCGTGTCGCCAAGCGTCAGGGACAGGGCCTCTGAAATCCGCAGGCCGCAGCCATAGAGCAAGGTTAGGACAGCACAATCCCTGGCAACCTCCCAGTCCTCACGCTCCAGATTGCTTGCCGCTTCTTCGATCAGGCCAAACGCCTGATCCTCGCTAACCGGCCTTGGCACGCCCGGCTTGACCTTTGGCCCGCGTACCAGGGACAGGGCGGCATTGGGCAGGTCCAAGCGCCGGTCCAGCCAGTTATGAAACGACCTTATGGCCGACAGGGCCTGGGATAGAGACCTCGGTGACAAGGGCCGGGCACCTTGGGTGCGGCTGGCCAGATAGGCCCGGATCTCGGCGGCTGTGATCTTGGCCAGGGCCTTGAGGCTCAAGGCCTCGCCGCGATAGACCTCAAGAAATTGCAGATAGGGTCCAACACAATCACTATAGGCCCTTAGCGTGCGCGGCGAGGCCCGCCGCTCGTGCTCCATGTGATCCAGCCAGGCGATCAGGCCCTCCCTGGCCGAGGCGTTCTGGTCTATAGGGTGGGCCATCGTTCTGCCGTGCGCTCCACTACCCGGGCCAAGAAGGCCACCAGTTCGGCCCCCATATCGGCGGTAAAGCCGTTTTCATCGGCCGAGCCAAAGGCAAGGACGCCTTGCCGGGCGGGCGACCACATGGCGGTGCGGATCATGGCGACGCTTTTGATCTGATCGGCCTTGGCTCCGAACAAGAGCGGCGCCATGACCAACTGGCCCATCAGTGACTGAGCCTCTTGCCCCAAAAACATATCCACTGCGCCATTGACCAGGCCGTGCCAGCCTGCGGGAACCCGGTCTGGCCCCTCAAGGCCAATCACGCCGCAAACCAGGCCAAACCGAAGCTTGGCCGCCTCGTCGATGCGCCGGGCGAGATCGGAATGATTGCGCGCCTCTAATAGATCGACCACGGCGGCATGGGCCTGGGCCTGGGCAGCAAAATTGGCCTGGGCCATGGCTTCCAGGTGCTTGCGTACGCTGGTTTCCCGGGTCTTGGCCGCCGTCATACGCGCAAGCGCTGCGGGGCCAAACTCGACCACATTGGCCGGATTGAGCCTCAGCCCAAGATCGGCCAATAGCCGGTCATCATCACGCACCAGGCCCGGATGGGCCTTTAAGAACCGGCGCACCTGTTGCCAGTCAGAGGCCAGCTCGGCCTCGGAGGCTGTGGGAGGCGGGGTTTGGCTCACGCGCTTTGGGTCCTAAAGGATGGACTGGCCGGTCTTGGCCCAGTCGGCATTGAATTGTTCCAGGCCCTTATCGGTCAGGGGGTGTTTATACAGCTCTAAGAAAACCGAAGGCGGCAGGGTGGCGCAATCGGCCCCAGCAAGGGCTGCGGCCCGAACATGCGCACCGGTGCGCACCGAGGCCGCCAGAATCGCTGTATTAAAGTCGTAATTGTCGTAAATGGTGCGAATATCGTGGATCAGCTCCATACCATCGGCCCCGTGATCGTCCAGACGGCCAATAAAGGGCGAGATAAAGGCCGCCCCTGCCTTGGCGGCCATCAGGGCCTGGGCCGCAGAAAAGCAAAGCGTGACATTGACCATGATGCCATCACTGGCCAAAGACCGTGTCAGCATAAGCCCCTCGCGGGTCAGCGGGGCCTTGATCACCACATTGTCCGCAATTGCCGCCAGCTTGCGTGCCTCGGCAATCATGGCCTCAAGATCGGGCGCAACCACCTCGGCACTCACTGGCCCCTCGACGAGGGCGCAAATCTCAGCAATGACCTCTAACATGGGTCGGCCCGATTTGGCGATCAGGGTGGGATTGGTGGTAACCCCATCCACCAGACCGGTTTGGGCGAGATCTTTCAATATGGCGGTGTCTGTGGTGTCGAGAAAGAGTTGCATGATTTCAGGGTCTCCTGCTGCGAGTCTGGCCCTTCTAACCTGCTTTGCGGCTCAGGACCATGGCCGCTTGGTGAGGGCTTATCGTCGATGAGCCGGATTGCCGAGGTCTTGTTGCCGATCGCTGTGCCCGAGGCATTTGACTATGTCGAGCCAGAGGACATGGTGCTTGTCCCTGGCGCCTTGGTGCATGTGCCCTTGGGGCCGCGCACCGTCTTGGGCGTGGTCGCCAGTCTGCGCGATGGCGGCGGCGGCAATCGGCCGCTCAAGCCGGTGCTTGAAGCCTTGGACGAGCCGCCCCTGCCGCCCGCCACCCTGGCCTTTGTGCAATGGGCGGCGCGCTACAGTATTGATGTGCCAGGCGCGGCCCTGGCCATGACCTTGCGGGGCGTACGCGCGCCTAGGCCCAGGCCAGAGCGGCGGCTGGTGGTCACGGGCCAAGTGCCAGCCCGCCTAACAGCAACGCGGCAAAGCGTCATGGATGCCGCAGCCGATCCAATCTCGGGTCCAGAACTTGCCCGCAAGGCCGGGGTATCGAGCGGCGTGATCAAGGCCCTCGTCGATGAGGGGGTCTTACGCGAAATCCTTAGCGAGCCCGATCCTGGATTTGGCCCGCCAGACCTGGCCTTGAGCGGGGCTGCGCTTAATCCCAGCCAGGCGGCGGCGGCCAAGGCCCTGATCGATCTTGTCCAGACCGGCAAGTTTAGCGCGATCTTGCTTGATGGCGTCACCGGGTCTGGCAAGACGGAGGTCTATCTGGAGGCGGCGGCGGCAGCCTTGGTCAAGGACCCGGATGCCCAGGTCCTGGTGCTCTTGCCTGAAATTGCCTTAACCCAGGCGGTGCTGGCCCGGTTTGAACAGCGCTTTGGCGCGCGTCCCGCCGAATGGCATTCGGGCATTGCCCTGCCGCGCCGTCGCCAGATCTGGGAAGCGGTCGCTAATGGGCAATGCCGCATTGTGGTTGGCGCAAGGTCGGCCCTGTTCCTGCCCTTTAGCGACCTGAAACTGATTGTGGTCGATGAGGAGCATGACGGCTCCTATAAACAGGATGAGGGCTTCATCTATCAGGCGCGTGATCTGGCCGTGGTCCGGGCCAAGATGGAAAAGGCACTGATTGTGCTAGCCTCTGCCACGCCATCGCTAGAGACAATCTGGAATGCCGAGGCCGGGCGTTATGGCTGGCTAAGGCTGTCGGCCAGGCACGGTGCGGCGGTCTTGCCGGATATTGACCTGATTGACCTTCGGGCTACGCCGCTGGAATCTGGGCGCTGGCTGTCTGCGCCCCTGGTTGAGGCCATGACCCAGACCTATGCGCGCGGCGAGCAGAGCCTGTTGTTTCTAAATCGCCGCGGCTATGCGCCCCTGGTCCTTTGCAAGGCTTGCGGCGAGCGTATGTGCGCGCCCGATACTGAATCCTGGCTGGTCGAGCACCGTTATACCGGCCGTCTGGTCTGTCACCTGACCGGCTTTTCCATGCCCAAGCCCAAGGCCTGCCCCCACTGTTTTGCCATAGACAGTCTGGTTTCAATCGGCCCTGGGGTCGAGCGGGTCGAGGAGGAGGTGCGTGAACGCTTTCCAGAGGCGAGGATTGAGGTGTTTTCCTCCGATACGGTCCGCGATGCGGCCAGCGCCCGGGCCCTGGTTCAGCGCATGACCGATGGCGAGATTGATGTTCTGGTCGCGACCCAGGCCGCCGCCAAGGGCCACAATTTTCCAAACCTGACCCTGGTGGGCGTGGTTGATGCCGATCTGGGCCTAAGGGGCGGCGATCTTCGCGCCGCCGAGCGGACGTTTCAGCTGCTGGTTCAGGCCAGTGGCCGGGCCGGGCGTCATGATCGTCCCGGCCGCGCCCTGCTTCAGACCTATTTGCCAGAGCATGGGGTCATGCAGGCCTTAAAGGCACAGGACCGCGACGGGTTTGTTGCCGCAGAAATGGTCGAACGCGAGCTTGCCCGACTGCCGCCCTTTGGCAGGCTGGCAGCGGTGATTGCGTCGGGGCCAGATGCCCAGGCGCTGGAGACCTATGTTCAGGCCCTGGCCGCGGCCGTGCCCAATGCACAGGGCGTTGAGGTGTTTGGCCCCGCTGATGCCCCCCAGGCCCTGATCCGTGGGCGCAAGCGCAAGCGGTTCTTGGTGCGGGCTGATCGCAGTGTCGATTTGCAGGGCTTTTTATCGGCCTGGCGGGCGCGGGCCAAGGTGCCCAATTCTGTCCGGGTCGTGTTTGATGTTGATCCTTACAGCTTTTTATAGCGGCCCTATTTGGGCGCGCGCTTGGCCAAGATTCTCTGCAGGGTTCGGCGGTGCATGGCTAGGCGTCTGGCGGTTTCGGAAACATTGTGGCCGCACAATTCATAGACCCGCTGAATATGCTCCCAGCGCACACGGTCGGCTGACATGGGGTTTTCCGGCGGGGCTGGCGACATGTCCTTGTGCGCCAGCAGGGCTTTTGCAACATCATCGGCATCCGCAGGCTTTGGCAAATAGTCCAGCGCCCCGGCCTTTACCGCCGCAACGGCGGTGGCAATATTGCCATAGCCGGTCAGCATAACGACGCGGGCCTCGGGCCGGGCGGCGTTAATGGCCTCAACCACGGTCAGGCCGCTGCCGTCTTCCAGCCTAAGATCGAGCACGGCAAAGGCCGGAGCCTTGATGCGCACCGCGGCAACAGCCTCGGCCACGCTTGCGACCAGGACCGGCTCAAAGCCGCGCTGCTCCAAGGCTCGGCCAAGCCGCGTGCGCAAGGGGCCATCATCATCGAGGACCAGCAGGCTCTTATCGGTCAGATCGGCCACAGTTTGGCTCAAATCAGTCATGGGCGGCGTCCTCTTCAGGTTTAATCCAGCCTAGGCGCAACAGGGCCAGACCACCAAACCGCAAACCGGTCAGGCGATGATGTCGGGTGTCAAGCGGTCTTCAAGCAAGGTAATCTGGTCGCGAAGTTGCAATTTTTTGCGTTTCAGCCGGGCAATCAGCAACATGTCCGGCTGAGGGGTTTGTTCCAGGCTGAGTATGGCGGCATCGAGGTCTTGGTGGTCTTGACGCAAATGCTGGATCTGGACCTTGATCGCCTGATCGGAATCGGCGCTGGGCTTGTCATCATTCATGCTGCACCCGCTCAAACTGCCTCTTGACCCGGTGATTGATAACCCAAAATGGCTTGGGATTAAAGGCGTTGCGACAGGCTCGCCAGGGCATGGATCGGCGCGGGCGGGGACCAAAGGCTAGCGGCCTGGACCAGGGCCTCAAGCGGTGTCTGGTCGGATGACCTGGCCGCAGTCTTGGCAAGTTTGGCCAAGGCCTCGATCAGGGTTTGTTCGGCAAAAAGTTCGGTGGCCTTGACCTGTTCGCGCAGGGCCTCGCGGCCCGCATCGGGCATGGCCGCCCATTGCGCCTTAAGCCGCCGCCGCGCTTGGCGCAAAGGGTGCAGGACATCGGCTTCCCATGCCTGGGCCAGGTCTAGCCCCAAGGCCAGGGTGTCTGGGGCGAGCAGCAGCCCCTGATCGCCAGCCCATGCGGCCCATAAGAGATAGGCCGTGCACTGTTGATAATTGTCTTGCAGATCAAGGCAGGCCTCGCCAACCCCTGGCTTGGCATAGACGCCCAAGGCCCAGTCCCAAAAATCAGTCATTCGCCATGCCTTGGCTCAGTATGCGCAATGGGGCCAATATCCTCGCCCCAACGCTTGACCCCCGCCCAGGACAGGCCAAACAGGTCCAGGGTCCGACCCACAGACTGATCAACCAGCTCGTCTATGGTCCTTGGCCGCGTATAGAAGGCAGGCAAGGGCGGGGCAATAATCGCGCCCATCTCGGTCAGGCTGGTCATGGTGCGCAAATGGCCAAGATGGAAGGGCGTCTCGCGCACCATCAAGACCAAACGCCGACGCTCCTTGAGCACAACATCGGCGGCGCGGGTCAATAGGGTCGAGGTCACACCGCTGGCAATCTCGGACATGGTGCGCACCGAACAGGGCGCAACCACCATGCCTAGGGTCTGGAATGAGCCAGACGCAATCGAGGCCCCGACATCGCCGATCTTGTGGACATGGCTAGCCTTGGCATTGACATCGGCTATGCTGAAGTCTGTTTCCGACGCTAGGGTGAGAGCGGCGGAGCGCGACACGACCAGATGGGTTTCAACCTCAAGCGCCTGACACGCCTCGAGCAGCCTGACGCCATAGGCTGCGCCTGAGGCCCCGGATATACCGATGATCAGACGCGGTTTTTGCATGTCGGTCATGATGCTTCCTTAGGGATGGTCGATAAGACTGGGCTGCGCACCCAATTGTGAAATGACGTCCTAAGGCCTTGGTGATTTACTTCAAGCGTCAACAGCAAGGAGACGCCACCCATGGCCATTGAAGCGCGGATTCGCGAACTTGGTTCGCGGCATGAAAACCTTGATCGGGCGATCAAGCAAGAGCTCCAACGACCAGCCTTTGATGGCACCAAATTGCGAGACCTCAAGCGACAGAAACTAAAACTCAAGGAAGAAATCCAGACCCTACAGGGCCAACACCCCTAGGCCAGGCCCAGACCGTCGGCGAGGGCCCGGACCACCCGGATCGGGTCCTCATCGGTCATGGCAGCAAATAGAGGCAGGCTTAGGCAGCGACTATAGAACCTGTCGGCGCCGGGCAGATGGATCTGGCCATAACGCGCCCGGTAATAGGGTTGGTGATGAAGCGGGACATAGTGCACTTGCGTGCCTATGCCAGAGCGGCTCAAGGTCTCGATCAGCTTGGCGCGGCTGGTGCCCAAGCCTTCAAAATCGATAAGGGCCACCATCAGGTGCAGGGCAGGATCACTGCCCGGCGGCGGCGCAATCAGATGCACCCAGGGCGCTAATGCCAGCATGTGCTGGCGATAAATCGCCGCCAGGCTGCGCCGTCTTTGGCAAAACCGGTCCAGCTTGGATAATTGGCTCAAGCCCAGGGCGCACAAAATGTCGGGCAGCCGGTAATTATAGCCAAGCTCTGGCATTTCATAATACCAAGGATTGATCAGGCCGCCTTCATCCTTGGCCATGCTGGTCTGGATAAAGCGATCAGGGCTGCGGACCATGCCGTGACTTCGCAGCCTTGCCAATCTTTCGGCCAGGACGCTGTCTTGGGTGGTCACCATGCCGCCCTCGCCGCAGGCAATGGTCTTGACCGGATGAAACGAGAAGGTTGCCATGGCGCTGCGGCGACAATCTCCGATCTTTTCGGAACCTGAGCCAAAATCCATGCGGGTGCCCAGGCCGTGGCAGGCATCCTCGATCACCACCGCCCCTGCCGCCTCGGCGAGCGCCTGAATCGCGGGCAGGGGCGCGGGGTTTCCGCCAAAATGGACCGGCAGCACCGCGCGCAGGGTCCGGCCCTTGACCTGATCAATCGCTTGGCCAAGGCCTTGGGGTGTCATCAGGCCCGTATCGGGATCGACATCGGCAAATATGACCTCACCGCCCTGATAACGGACACAATTGGCCGTGGCCAAAAAGGTTATGGCCGGAACAATACACGCCTCGCCTGGCCTTAGCTTAAGCGCCATCATGGCCAGGTGCAGGGCCGCTGTGCCATTGGAGCAGGCTATGGCATGAGGCGCGCCGACCGCCTTTGCAAAGGCCGCTTCAAACGCAGCCACTGTCGGGCCCGTGGTTAGAAAATCAGCCTGCAAGGCCTGGGTGACGGCGGCAAGGTCATCGGCCTCAATGACCTGACGCCCATAGGGCAGGTATGGCGGAGTCATGGCCTAGGCCGCCTTGGCCAGACCAAACACGTCCAGCAAGGCTTGGCCCTTTAGCCAAAGCGTATTATTGTCACTCGAATAGACAAACCCATCTGCGACAGACTTGACGCTGGCATTGGCCTGACCAATCGCGGCCAGGAAGGGTGTGCGGTCGTATTCAACAAAGGTGGGTTCTATCACATAGCGGTCCCCCAACTCGGCTGTCACCCGGGCGTCATCGCCGGAAATCATCACCTCGTGCAATTTTTCGCCCGGGCGTATGCCAATCTGCGTCAGGGCTAGATGCGGGGACATGGCATGGGCGAGATCTGTCACGGCCATACTCGGAATCTTTGGCACAAAAATTTCTCCGCCGCGCGTTAACTCCAGGCAGGAGAGCACAAAATTAACGCCTTGATCCAGCGTGATCCAAAACCGGGTCATGCGCGGATCGGTAATGGGTAACGCCTTGGCCCCGGCGGCGATCAGGCGCTGAAACAGCGGCACGACGCTGCCGCGTGAGCCGGCCACATTGCCATAGCGCACAACGCAAAACCGTGTGCCAATATCGCCAGACAGATTATTGGCCGCGACAAAGGTCTTGTCTGAGGCCAGTTTGGTCGCCCCATAGAGATTGATCGGATTGCAGGCCTTATCTGTCGACAGGGCAACCACCTTGTGAACGCGGTTGGCAAGGCTGGCCCAGACCACATTTTCGGCACCGATAATATTGGTCTGGATGCATTCGGACGGGTTGTACTCCGCCGCGGGTACTTGTTTTAAGGCCGCCGCATGGATCACAATATCGACGCCGCGTAAGGCCAGGGTCAGACGCGCTCGGTCGCGAACATCGCCCAGAAAAAACCGCATCCGGTTCATGTGTTCGGGGCCAAATTGCTCCCTAAGTTCGAGCTGCATCTCGTATTGTTTTAGCTCGTCGCGGGAAAACACGATGACCTTGCGCGGCCTATGGCGTGCCAAAATGGTCTGCACAAAACGCCGACCAAACGAGCCTGTGCCCCCCGTCACCAAGACGACCTTGTCGTCGAGCACTGGGGTTTTGGGCGCAAAAGATGACTGCGCCATGGACTGCAAATATGCCAAGGACGGTCCCCCAAACCGCACGGCCCAATCGACCGCACAGATCCTGTTCTTCGCCAAAGAGCGGCAGGGGAACCATAGTCGTTAATTAGTTATCGCTACCTTAACGGTGCCCAGACTGGGTGCCCAGACTGGGTGCCCAGACTAGGTACTCAGACTAGGCACCAAGCGCATAAACACCGCCGCGCTCCAGGCCGCGCTGATAGGCGGGTCGGGCCTGCATGCGGGCCAAATAGTCGCCTAGGTTTGGATAGGCCAATAGCCGATTGGCAGAAGCGGCGGCCTCCAGCACAAACACATTATTGATGTCCGCCCCGGTCAGGCTATCGCCCACCAAAAAACTGCGTCCGGCCAGATGCGCGTCCATATAGCCAAGGTGGTTGGCAATTTCGCTCTGGATACGGGGGGCTAGGGGCGCTGCGGCCTCGCCCAGCCTTGAGGTATAGAGGGCCAGCATCAGGGGCAGCATGGCCGAGCCTTCCGCAAAATGCAGCCAGTGCTGATAGGCAATATAGTCTGCTGTTCCAGCGGCGGGGCGCAGCCGACCCGCGCCATAGGTATCGATCAGATACTCAATGATGGCGCCGGACTCGGCCACGGTCTTGTCCTGATCGGTAATGACAGGAGACTTACCAAGCGGATGAATGGCCTTGAGGCTGTCGGGCGCAAGCCTTGTGGTGGCATCCCTTTGATAAAATACAATCTCGTAATCGACGCCTAATTCCTCGATCAGCCATAAAATCCGTTGGGATCTGGAATTATTGAGATGGTGTACCTTGAGCATAGGGGTCTCCAGTCAGGCCGATTGGGATGGAACGCACAGACGCGCTTGATCTATAGCCAAGCCTAGCACCAAACGGCGCTGGCCAGCGAGGCTAAAGCGGTTTTCGGATAATGATCTGTTGGGCCGTATTATTGACGCCGTTTTAAGCGTCGCCGCTCGAACCGGCCGGGCATAAGCGCTTGACTGATCCATTGCGGCAGCGGCGAGGGATGGCCCAAGGCCTTGGCGGCGACATGTTCAGCCAAGAGCGGAGATAGGGTAAAGCCACGCGCACTCAGCCCGCCCAATACATAGACCCCATTATGATCGTCCAGTTCACCGACCACAGGCAGATGGTCAGGTCCGGCGGCACGCAAACTCGCGCGCGCCTCCAGCCTATCGGGGTCAATCTGGCTTGCCAATGCCGGCAGAATATCACGCAACTGACCAAGATTTCGGTCATTATCCTCCGGCCGGGTCTCGGTTCCGGCCTGGTCCCGGTCATGGGTCGCGCCAAACAAGATGCCGCCGGGCATGGGAATGACATAGCCGTTCGCGCTGATGGGGGTGGTCACAGACAGGCCCCGGGCCAGGCTGACCTGACCGCGGACGATCTGCAAGGGCAGTGCGCCCGACAAGGCTGCGGTCCCGGCCCCGGCCGCGATACAGACACAGTCCGCAACGGCGATCCGCGTATGGTTCGCGCCCCATAAGGCCCAGCCTTCGGCCTCCTGGCTTAGGCCAACCACCGTGGCCTGGATGGTCGCTGGAAGCCATGCGGCCAGGACGGTTGCCGGGTGCAAGACCAGGGCGCGCCGAATGACCAGACCGCCCCGGGCCAGGTCGCAGTCTAGGCGCATACGGACCTCGGCCGGGCTTAGGCGTTGCAGGTCGTCGGGCTCAAACAGGTCAAGGCCGGCCAGGCGGTCAAACCGGTCCTGATCGGGTTTCATGGCCTCCAACTGCATAATGCCTTGATCCAATATGGCCTTGGGTGTTTCCAGCCCATAGGTTCGCACCGCATGATGAAAGCTCTGGGCATAGAGATGCGCCGAGACGCCGTCGCCGAGATCCAGCCTTGGTGTGACCAGGGCTGCCGGATTGCCAGACCCGCCAGACCCAGGCCCCGCCTGATCATAGACATCGGGTTGGATGCCAAGCTGTGTAAAGGCTCTGGCCAGACAGGCCCCGGCAATTCCAGCGCCAATAATCGCCACCCTCATGGGTCTTGATGGCCGCGCAGGCGCGATGGATTGCGGCCAGACCGCTTCTAGCCGCTCGCGTTTGCGCCCAAAGCCGGGCCGCTTGGCAATTTCGAAACCCTGTTCGGCAAGGCCCCTGCGCACGGCACCGGCGACGGTAAAGGTGGCCGCCATGGCACCGGGCGCACTGTGGGCGGCAATCTGTTGCAGCAGTTCTGGTCGCCACATTTGCGGATTGGTGGATGGGGAAAAGCCGTCGAGAAACCAGGCATTGGCCTGACCGTCCCAGGCCGTCAGGGCGCTCAAGGCCTCCATAATCGCAACATCAATCGTAATGCCAAGGTCTGGAAGGCTGATGCGGTGAAAGCCGCGCGCTTGGCCGGGCCATTGCTGCAAAAGCAATTGTGCCAGGTCTGCGATCTCGGGCCAGGCTGCAAGGGCGCGCCGGGCCTGGGGTTCTGACAGGGGGTGAGCTTCTATGGTGAAGATGTGAAGATGGCCAGCCTTGGGCCTATGGCTGCGCCAAAGACGAATTAAGGCCAGGATATTGAGCCCTGTGCCAAAGCCCAGTTCGCCGACCACAAACTGGTCGGTGTCCGACCAGGCCTGCGGAAGGTTACAGCCCCTTAGAAAGACGGCCTCAGATTCGGCCAGGCCATTTTCGGCCGAAAAATAGACATCGCCATAGAGTCTGGAGCGCGGAACCCCGTTCGGGTCCCAGTCCAAATCGGCTAAATCTTGGAGGTTGGGAAGCTCAGGACTGTCTTGGGGCAAACACCCGCACTCCTGATCGTGCCAGCCCAGTATCTGGGCCCGGTTCTAAACGAAGAAAGGCCGCCCATGCGGGCGGCCCATCCCCATAAGTTTCGCAAAAGCGAAGCTTACTTCTTTTCGGCAGCGGTGGTTGCGTCGGCAGGCGCAGCAGCTGCGTCAGTCGCGGCGGTAGCAGCAGCAGCGTCAGCAGCAGGCGCTGCGGACTCAGCAGGAGCAGCTTCCGTAGCAGCGGCTTCGGTCTTTTCAGCTGGCTTGGAGCAAGCAGCGACGGAGAGAGCAGCGACGGCAGCGCCGGCGACGAGCAGTTTGCGAAGCATATCGGAGGTCATAATCAAGGTCCCCTTCAGAGGTTAGAGCGCGACAAAGGTTATCACGCCATTTTGATAAATACCCTAATTCAAGGGTATTCGGCAAGAGCGTGATTAATGCGCCGCGAACAAATATGCCTGCATCTGTCAAACACGCAAGTGTGAACTCACGCAATGGGGCCAAGTTTATCGCCTATTTTGCCAATTGCCTGCCGATTTAGGCCGAACTTGGCAGTGCCGAAAGGGCGGCTTCCATCTCAAGAAAGCTCGGTTGGGCGCTGGAGGGTATATTTCCGCGGCCGATCTCGACCGAAATCTGGGCGGGGTTGCCATGCAGGTGCGCGACTAAAACCGCTTGAATTATGCGATAAAAGGCCGCGTCTTCATCGACAATACCCTTGAGCCGGGCACCAATCGGCCCAACCAGGCCATAGGCCAAAAACACCCCAAGAAACGTCCCGACCAAGGCCCCCCCGATCATGCCGCCCAAGACGGCTGGCGGCTCGGTAATTGAGCCCATGGTCTTGATCACCCCCAGCACGGCAGCGACGATCCCCAAGGCGGGCAGGGCGTCGGCTAGGGCCTGATAGGCATGGGCTGCACCCATGACCTCGTGGTGATGCTTTTCAAGCTGCTTTTCCATGGCATCCTCGACCTGATGGGGGTCTTCGAGGTTCATGGTCATCATCCGCAAGGTATCGCAGATAAAGTCCACGGCCATGTGATCCTTCAAGATCTTGGGGTATTGGCTGAAGACCGTGCTGGTTTGAGGGTTTTCAATATGGCTTTCCAGCGCCACAACCCCGCGCGTCTTCATGGTCTTGGTCAGGATGAAGAGCAGGGCCAATAGGTCGCGATAATCAGCCGTCTTCCATTTGGCACCGGTAAACACCTTGCCCATGGCCGCGCCTGAAGCCTTGATCGTGTCAAGATTATTGCTGATCAGAAACGAGGCGACCCCCGCGCCGCCAATCGTAATCATTTCATGGGGTAGGGCCTCAAGCACAACCGCCATATTACCGCCGGACATGATGTAGCCGCCAAACACCATGCCGAACAGAACGACAATCCCGATGATCTGTATCATTTTTGGTAAACCCTCATGACCCCTCCACAACCTTAAGCGTTAAAGCTTAACTGTCAGTGATCAAACCTCAGAATTTTAACGACAAGGATTGCAGACACGCCCATCGTCTTTATGCTTTGAACCGATGTCAGATTTCTTGAATGCCTTTCGCCGCTTTAGCGGGCAGTCCCCGTCAAACCCGGACCAGACACGACGGCGGTCGTTTGCCATCTTGTTTTGTGTGCTGATGAGTGTGGCCGCAGGCAATACAGCCATGCAGTCGGTCTTGCCTGCGATTGGCCGTGAAATTGGCATTCGCGACACATTGATTGCCGCCATATTCACCCTGTCGGCCCTGTTCTGGACCGTGTCGGCACCGTTTTGGGCCAAGCAGTCGGATCATCGCGGTCGCAAGCCAATGATTATGACCGGCCTGATCGGGTTCGGGGTCTCGATGTTGGGATTTGCACTGGTCGTGCTGGCGGGTCTGAACAAGCTGTTTGTGCCCATGGTCATTTTTGCCGGGGCGGCCTTGACCCGCGCTGTGTTTGGCTTGATCGGCTCGGCTTCCAATCCGGCGGCCCAAGCCTATGTGGCCGACCGCTCCCAACGCTCTGAGCGGACCTCGGCCCTGGCGACCCTGGCTTCAGCCTTTGGTCTTGGCACCATATTGGGACCAGCCGTCGCGCCCTTATTTGTCCTGCCCGGCGTCGGCTTGGCTGGCCCGATGTTTGCGTTTGCGGCCCTAGCCTTTGTCATGACGGCGGTGGTTCAGATCGGCCTGCCCAATGACACGCATGATACAAGGCGAGCGGCGGCCAAGGCCAAGGCTAGGCGCAAGGCAAGGTCTGAACTTGCCGATAGCAAACCGGCCTCACGCTTTGGCCTGTGGCGCGATCCGCGCATGATGCCCTTTGTGATCTATGGGTTCTTGGTCGGTTCGGCCCAGGCGGTGAATGGCCAGACGCTTGGCTTCTTGATCATAGACAAGCTCAAGGTCGCTCCGGCCATAGCCTCCGGCTATACGGGCGTGGCCATGATGGCGGGCGCTGTAGCCGGTCTATTGGCGCAGTGGGGACTGATCCGGATGCTGCGTATTGGTCCGCGGCAATTGATGCGATGGGGCGCAGCCCTTGCGGCGCTTGGCAATGTCATGATGGCGTTCGCCCCCAACTATGCCACCGTGGTTACGGCCTTTGCCCTGGCCAGCCTTGGCTATGGCTTTTGCCGTCCAGGCTTTACGGCGGGTGCGTCCTTGGCGGTTGATCAGGACGAGCAAGGCGCGGTTGCCGGGGCGATCACCGCGGTAAACGGAGCCTGCTATATTATTGCCCCGGTCTTTGGGGTCTGGCTCTATGAGACCATGGGGCCTCTACCTTACGGATTTAATGTCGTGATCTTGCTGGCCATGCTGATCATGGCCTTTAGAAACAGTGTGCTCAAAAACGTCGGCAGCGATTTATCAGAGCCTGACCGCCATATTATGGACTAGGCCAACCGGGTGAGGTTGGACGTGGCCCTTCGGGCATGCCCCAGGCCGCCGCCTCCATCGCGAAAATCAGGTCTGGCGTCAGATAGCCATCACCGGGCCGTCCCATACGGACCTGCCATTGACGCAGGGCCTTGCGGGTGCCGGTACCAATCACACCATCCAGTTCGCCGCCATAGTAACCCAGTCGCCCAAGCAGGGTCTGGGCCCTTTGCCGATCACGTAAGGGCAGGGGAATTTCCGCTGGCCAGGCCGTGACAAGGCCCGGCCGACCTGCAACCGCATCGGCCAGCAAACCCACCCCAAGCGCATAGGCGGTGGAATTATTATAGGTGCGGATCGCCATATGATTGGCAAACACCAAAAAGGCTGGCCCGGTCCAGCCCGAGGGCAGGATCAGGCTGGCGGGGCTTCTTGCTTCTTGCGCTGTCCAGGTGCCAGCCCCAGCGGGCCTTGCTCCAGCCCGGCTCCAGGCGGCGGGCAGTTGGACGGGGCCTTCTGACAGACCGTAATCAAAGGCGGGGGCCAAGATCACCTCCTTGGCCCAGGGCTCGCCGCGTCGCCAGCCGCCCTTGACCAGCAGATTGGCGGCCGAGGCCAGGGCGTCGGCTTGCGAGCCCCAAACATCCTTGCGGCCATCACCGTCAAAATCAATCGCTGTGGTGACATAGGATTCCGGCAAGAACTGTGTCTGGCCCATGGCCCCGGCCCAGGAGCCTTTTAATTGATCGCGGGTGATCTGGCCTGAGGCGAGTATGCGAAAGGCACTGAAGATTTGCGCTTCTGCCCAGGCGCGGCGCCGACCTTGCGCGGCCAAGGTGGCCATGGAGCGGATCACATCATAATCGCCCATGACCGCGCCAAAACCTGATTCCATGCCCCAGATGCCGATCAAGATCTCGCGCGGCACGCCAAAACGAGCCTCGATTCCGGGCCAAAACGGCCGGTTATTGATCCGCGCCCGGCCTGCGGTGATCCTGTCTTGCGATACGGTCTTGCGGATATAATCACCAACCGGCCGGGACAGTTCGGGCTGGCGACCATCAAGGCTCACCACTTTTGGATCGGGCGTCAGGTTGCCAAGCTCACGCGTGACCAGATCCTGCGGCCAGCCTGCCGCTATGGCCCTTGCCATAAAACCGCTGAGCCAGATGCTAAAGGCAAGATTAGAGACCGATGCTGGCCACTTAGGCCCCCGTTCTGGCCCCCGTTCTGGCACAACCTGGCCCGGCTCACCCGCCAGGGCCCTGGGCCAGGGCAGGGCGAGGGGTAGGGCAGCGGCGAGACCTAGGCGAAAAAACTTGCGGCGGTGCATAATGGTCCGTTTATGGCTGATCCCCAGGGTCTTATAACCCATGCCAGCAGGTCGGTGACACAAGAGTTTGTCATTTTCGGGACGCTAGGGTGCGATTTGCCGACCTTGCGTGCATTCCAGCCCTTGGCGTGATTGACTCAAGCCGGATCGGCCCATATACAGCGCCCTCCTTATCCACCGGACAGATCGCACCCCATAGGTGTTGCGGGCTTCCGCGAACAAGACGAGACGAAGGTCATGAAGGTTAGAAGCTCGCTCAAGTCCCTTAAGAGCCGCCACCGCGATTGCAAGCTGGTGCGCCGCAAGGGCCGGGTTTATGTGATCAATAAGACCGATCCGCGCTTTAAAGCCAAGCAGGGCTAGTCTGACATGTCTGTCGTCGGTGTCGTGTTTGACATTGGCAATGTGATCGTGCGTTGGGACCCCGCGCGCCTCTATAAAACCTATTTTTCAGACCCGGCCGAGTGGGAGCGCTTTTTGGCCGAGGTCTGCACTATGGCCTGGCACACCGAACATGATCGCGGCGTGTCCATGGCCCAAAACGCCATACCCCTGATTACGCAATATCCCCAGTACCGCGAAGCGATTGAGGCCTGGAATACGCGCTGGGACGACATGTTTGATGGCTGTATTGCTCAAACCCTTGCGGCGATTGAGGCCTTGCACGCGGCCGGTGTGCCCCTGTTTGCCCTGACCAATCTGCCGTCGGAAAAAGCCGCTGGCGTGTTTGCCATGAGCCCGAGCTTTGGACGCTTTACCGACATCATCGTTTCGGGGGATGAGGGCCTGGTCAAGCCGGACCCGCAAATCTATGCCCTGACCTGCCGCCGCTGCGGGCTTGAGCCGAGCCAGCTGTTCTTCATCGATGATAATCTGGCCAATATCGAGGCGGCCAGGGCCTTGGGCTTTGCCACCCACCGGTTTACCGATCCAGAGGCCCTTTGGCCCGCTCTTCAAGCGCATGGTCTGCTTTAGCCGCGTATTGGCCGTTTCCGCCGCGGTTAAAATGGGCTAGTGAAGGGCCCTTATCCTTCCTCTTGGCATCTGATGGGCGAGCATTTTTATGGCTGATGATTCTTCTTCTATCGAGGTTCTGAACGGTGCGGCCCAAACCCGGCTCAAGACCATTATTGAGCGGATTGAACGGCTCGAAGAAGACAAGGCCGTGATCATGGGCGACATGAAGGAAGTGTTTGCCGAGGCCAAGGGTGAAGGCTTTGACGTCAAGATCCTGCGCAAGGTGATTCGGATGCGCAAACAGGACCGGGCCAAACGGTTGGAAGAAGAAGCCCTGATCGACCTTTATCTGGCCGCGATCGGCGGGCTGTGAGCCGGCTTCAACGCGCCTGCCAAGCCCATAGTCAGTAAAACTTAAGACAATCATGGTTAAGGCTGGGGCCAGAAACCGCCCATGGTCCGCAGTGCTTGGCACAATGTGCCCTGGCACCGGCTTGCGGCGCAAGAGGACGCACCATGCCCACCGAGCCCGGCCCCCGTTTTGGCCTTGTCGAGATTGCCGGTCGCAAGATCGGACCGGGACAGCCGCCCTATGTGATTTGCGAGCTTTCGGGCAATCATAATGGCTCGCTTGATCGCGCCTTGGCCTTGCTGGATGCTGCCGCGCTGACCGGGGCCGATGCGATCAAGCTTCAGACCTATACGCCCGACACGATCACACTGGATATGGACGGCCGCGATTTTCGGCTGGAGGGCGGGCCTTGGCATGGCCAAAGGCTCTATGACCTCTATGGCCGGGCCCAGACCCCATATGCCTGGCATGCGGCCTTGTTTGAGCGCGCCAAGGCCCATGGCGTGACCTTGTTTTCCACCCCGTTTGATCAGACCGCGATTGACCTGCTTGAGGGGCTGAATGTCCCCGCCTATAAGATTGCCTCGTTTGAACTGGTTGACCTGCCCTTGATTGCCGCCGTGGCCCGTTGTGGCAAGCCTATCCTCATGTCCACCGGCATGGCCAATCTGGCCGAGATTGGCGCGGCGGTACAGACCGCTAGGGCGCATGGCTCCGGCGAGATCGTGCTCTTGCACTGCACCAGCGCCTATCCCGCCCCCCTGGATGAGGCCAATATCCGCACAATTCCCGACCTGGCCGAACGGTTTGGCGTGGTCGCCGGTCTGTCGGACCATACGCCCGGCACAGCGGCCTCGGTTGCGGCTGTGGCCTTGGGGGCCTGTGTGATCGAAAAGCACTTTACCCTTGCCCGGACCGATGGTGGACCCGATGCCGCCTTTAGCCTAGAGCCGCATGAATTTTGCGCCCTTGTTGCCGATTGCAAGGCCGCAGGCGAGGCGCTGGGTCAGGTTCAGTATGATCTGACCGGCAGTGAAGCGGGCAATATCCAGTTTCGCCGCTCGCTCTATGTGGTTGCGGATCTGGCCAGGGGCGAGGTGATCACGGCCGATCATGTGCGTTCAATTCGCCCGGGCTTTGGTCTGGCCCCAAGGCATCTGGACGCGGTGCTCGGCAGGCTTGCCAAGCGCGACTTGACCCGCGGTGAGCCCTTCGACTGGGATATGATCTAGCGATCAGGCCCCTTGCGCGCATGGCCCTTGCTCAAATCGGTCAAAAGCCTCAAAACCGCGCTCGGCGCTGATGCGGTTTCAACGCTGAAGATTGGATTATCCGAGGCTTTCCATGCGCGTTGCAATGATTGGATCAGGCTATGTGGGGCTGGTTTCCGGAGCCTGTTTTGCTGATTTTGGCCACACGGTCACCTGTATCGATAAGGACAGTGGCAAGATTGAGCGGCTCAAGTCTGGAATAATGCCGATTTTTGAGCCTGGCCTGGATGCGCTGGTCGAGCTTAATGCCCGCGAGGGGCGGCTTTTTTTCGATACGGATGCTGCTGCTGCCGTTAAGGACGCCGATACCGTGTTTATCGCCGTGGGCACACCATCGCGCCGGGGTGATGGCCATGCCGACCTGTCCTTTGTCTATGCCGTCGCCGAAGAAATTGCCGATCTGATCGAGGGCTTTACGGTGATCGTGACCAAGTCCACGGTCCCGGTCGGCACGGGCGACGAGATTGAGCGTATTATACGCGCTCGCCGACCGGATGCTGATTTTGCGGTGGTGTCGAACCCGGAATTTTTGCGCGAAGGCGCGGCGATTAATGACTTTAAGCGTCCAGACCGTGTGGTGGTTGGCACAGATGATGAGCGGGCGCGTGAGGTCATGCGCCATCTCTATCGGCCGCTTAATCTGAACGAGACGCCGCTGGTCTTTACCGACAGGCGCACATCCGAGCTGATCAAATATGCCGGCAATGCGTTTTTGGCGCTCAAGATTACCTTCATCAATGAGATGGCCGATCTGTGCGAGGCGGTCGGCGCCGATGTTCAGCATGTGTCGCGCGGCATTGGCCTGGATGGCCGGATTGGTGCCAAGTTCTTGCATGCTGGTCCTGGCTATGGCGGCTCTTGTTTTCCAAAAGATACCTTGGCCCTGGTGCGCACGGCCCGCGATGCGGGCGCGCCGGTGACGCTGGTCGAGGCCACGGTCAAGGTTAATGATTTGCGCAAAAAGGCCATGGCTGGCCGTGTGGTGGATGCGCTGGACGGTGATGTCAACGGCAAGACGATTGCCGTGCTGGGCCTGGCCTTCAAGCCTAATACGGATGACATGCGCGATGCGCCCGCACTCGATATCATCCCCGCCCTTCAGGCCATGGGGGCCAAGATCCAGGCCTTTGACCCCGAGGCCATGCATGAGGCCGAAAAGCTCTTGAGCGATATTGATTTCAAGACCGGTCCCTATGAGGCCCTAGACGGGGCTGATGCCATGGTGCTGATCACCGAATGGGACCGATTCCGCGCGCTGGATCTGGACCGGGTCAAGGCTCTGCTCAAGACCCCGGTGGTGGTTGACCTGCGCAATGTCTATAGCCCAGAACAGGTGCGCGCGGCTGGACTGCGCTATTCGAGCATTGGCCGGGCCTAATAGAGCCGGTTTTTCTGCCAGCGCGCCGCGTCCCTGATCAGGGTCTCAAGGTCTGAACAGGTCGGTTTCCAGCCGAGCAGGGCCTTGAGCCTAGAACTATCGGCCACCAGGCTTGGCGGATCACCAGCGCGGCGCGGACCGACCGTATAGGGCACACTCAGGCCAAGCTTGTGGGCCGCTGCAATCATCTGCATCACGGTTGCGCCCTGGCCGGTGCCGACATTGAGGATCTGGCTGTCCCCGCCTGCGATCAGGCGCGCAATGGCCAGGACATGGGCGTTTGCGAGATCGACCACATGGATATAGTCGCGGATCGGGGTGCCGTCCGGCGTGTCATAGTCTTGGCCAAATACGGTCAGGCCGGGGCCCGTGCCGAGGGCGGCCTTGCATAAAAGCGGAATCAGATGGGTCTCTGGCACATGGCTCTCGCCAATCTCGCCGTCTGGGTCGGCGCCTGCGGCATTGAAATAGCGCAAGGCGGTCCAGCGCAGATCATGGGCCTGGCCCAGCCAATGCAAGGCACCCTCAAAGGCGAGCTTGGACGCCCCATAGGGATTGATCGGCACAGTGGCGGCCGTTTCCAGGATTGGCGAATGGGTCGGCACGCCATACACAGCCGCCGTTGACGAAAACACCAAGGCCCGGACCCCTGCCTCAATCAGGCTGGCGGCAAAAATCGTCGCGGCCCCGACATTATTGTCATAATATTTCGCCGGATTGCTGACGCTCTCACCGACCAGGCTGGAGGCGGCAAAATGCAGGGCGCCGACAATGCCATGCTCGGTGACAATGGTTTTTACCAGATCGCGGTCACGCAGATCGCCCGGATAAAACGGCCCCCATTGCACCGCAGCCTGATAGCCGGTCGATAAATTGTCCAGGCTTACGGGCAGATAGCCTGCCTGTGCCAAGGCCTTGCAGGTCTGGGCACCAATATAGCCCGCCCCGCCCGCCACCAAGATCGCGCCCTTAAGCGTCATGACTTATCCGCCTGTCTGATCATATTGCTCGTCTAGCCTGATTGCGTTTAAAGGAGGAACCAGATCAAGGCCAATCCCTTCCCCCCTGTTTGGGTCAAGTCTGCTGGCCCAAGAGTTTGAGAGACAGTCATGACGGTGATCGTTACAGGCGCTGCGGGATTTATCGGCCGGGCCGTGGCCGAGCGCTTATTGATGGACGGCCATGACGTGGTCGGGATCGATAATTTCAACACCTATTATGACCCCGCCTTGAAACAGGCCAGAGCCAAGAGCTTGAACGGTTATGCGGGCTTTTCAATGGTCACACTGGATATTGCCGATACCGAGGCCTTGGGCCGCTTGGTGCAGGATGTAAATCCGGAATTCATAGTGCATTTGGCCGCTCAGGCCGGGGTGCGCTATTCGATCGACAACCCGTTTGCCTATTCGCGCTCCAATCTTTTGGGGCATTTATCGGTGCTGGAGGCTTGCCGCCATGCCCGCGGGCTCAAGCACCTGGTCTATGCCTCATCCAGCTCTGTTTATGGCGACCGGCCCATGGGCGGGGCAGGGTTTAAGGAGGGTGAGGCCGCCGACACCCCCGCCTCGCTTTATGCCGCCACCAAGCGTTCTTGCGAGCTTATGAGTGCCTCCTATGCCCATCTTTATGACCTAGCCCAGTCTGGCCTTCGGTTTTTTACCGTCTATGGGCCTTGGGGTCGCCCCGACATGGCCTATTACAGCTTTACTCAAAAAATCCTCGCGGGAGTTCCAATCGAGGTGTTTGGCCAAGGTCAAATGGCCCGCGATTTTACCTATATAGACGATATTGTGGACGGGGTTGTCGGGGTCATGACCCGGCCGTCAAGCCTTGCCGGTGACGCGCGCCATCAGATCTATAATATTGGCGATAGCCGCCCGATTGGTCTGATGCGCATGATCCAAGTGCTCGAACAGACTCTGCAAACCCCCGCCACCAAGCGGATGCGGCCCATGCAGGCGGGCGATGTCACGGCAACCTTTGCCGATGTGTCCAAACTGGCCGCCCTGACCGGTTATGCGCCCAAGGTCACACTGGAGGCTGGGCTGCCGCGCTTTGCGCAATGGTACAGGCATTATCATCAGGTCTAGGGCCTTGGCACGGGTCTTGCTTGACACCCAACCAGACCAAACAAGGGCTGGAGGGCGATCTTGGCCAAGACTGCAAACCCGGCCCGGCCGGGGCTTAATCTGTTGCTGGGCCGACTGACCGATAGTCTGGTGCTGGCCTTGATCCTGGCCGCCATGCTCTAGGCTCAGCGACCTTGGCGAAACTCGGCAATCGTGCCGATCAGGCCTGCCACCGCATCCAGCAGCACCATGACCCAGATCAGGAAAAAACAGTTGGTGGTGAAGGCTGGCAACAGAAAAAACCCAAGCCCGCAGAGCAAAAACAGCACCATGGACAGGCTGTGATTGATCAGGGCGGCGCTGCGATTATCCGTGGCCCGTACAAGTTCGATAAAAAACAGCACCAGGCTAGCGGTCACCATCACATCGCCCAGACTAATCCGCCAATGTCCGCCAGAGCTCATGGCCAGATCGATCAGGGGGCGCGCCAACTGATCTTGCACGCCAAGACCCATCCAGCCCCCCGGCAAGGTCAGGGTGATCAAGGCATACAGAATCACAGGAAGGGCCAAAAGCGGCACGGCGGCAAACATGGATCAGTCCTTTCTCGCCAGGGCCTCGTCCTCAAACACAGGGCCCGGCAGGCGCGCGCGGCCGATCAGCCACATCACCCCTAAAAGGTCCGAGGCCGAGGCCCAAAGCCGACCCAGATTTGTGTATTTTGAAGCCCCCACCGTGCGCGGCCTATGGCTGACGGGTTCAAAGGCAATCTCATAGCCCTCGCGCAGCATCAGGGCCGGTAGATAGCGGTGCAGATGGTCAAAATAGGGCAGGCGCAAAAACGCCTCGCGGCGAAAGGCCTTTAGCCCGCAGCCCGTATCGCTTGCCCCGTCCTTGAGCAGGGCACTTCGTACCCCATTGCCCAGCCTTGAAGCCAGCTTCTTGGCAAAACTGTCCTGACGTTTGATGCGGGCACCGCCAACCATGGCCAGATTGGGACCGGCCGCTTGCAGGCGGGCAACCAGGCGCGGGGCATCGGCGGGGTTGTTTTGCCCATCGCCGTCAAGCGTGACGATAAGGCCGCCTTGAGCCGCCAATATGCCCGTGCGTACGGCGCGGCTCTGCCCGCTGTTCTTGCTGTGGGACAGCACCCTAAGGCTGGGAAGCTTGGTCTTGAGGGCGGTCAATTCATGGCGGGTGGAGTCCGTGCTCGCATCATCAACAAAAATGATCTCGGCGGCGAGACCGGCAAACGCGGCGGCAATCTCCAGCGCCAAGGGCCCAGCATTACCCGCCTCGTTATAAACCGGCACAATAATCGAAATATCTATAGGGGCTTGGGGAATCATCGGGTCCGATCCAGCTATAATAGCCTGTCTTAGCCCGATTTTTTCACTCTGGGCAGGGGCAAGGCGATTTGATGCGCACAAGGGCAAGACGAACGGCAAAATCACCGCTAGTCTGGGCCCATGATGAATATGCGTCTTGATCACTGGTTTCGGGGCCTGCGTGGTCCTGTATTTGCGGCCCTGGTTGCCATGCTGGCGGGCCTGCCGGGGCTATTGGCCTTGCCGCCGCTGGACCGTGATGAATCCCGCTTTGCCCAGGCTACGGTCCAGATGCTGGAGACCCGGGACTTCGTTAAGATCAATTATCAGGACCAGCCGCGCGACAAAAAGCCGGTCGGCATCCATTGGCTTCAGGCTGTGAGTGTCAGCCTATTGGCCAATGTCGAGGATCGCCAGATCTGGGCTTGGCGTGTGCCATCGCTCTTGGGGGCCATGTTGGCGGCGGCGGCCTGTGCCTGGGGTGCGGCCGCCTTTTTGGGCCCAAGGGGCGGGCTCTTGGCGGGCGTGTTCTTGGGGGCAAGCTTCATGCTCTCGACCGAGGCGGGCATAGCCAAGACCGATGCAGTCTTGTGTGGGGCGACCACCCTAGCCCTCGCGGCCATGGCCAGACTGTATTTGGCCGCCAGAGGCGGGCCACCCGCAGGGCGTTGGACCAAGGCCTTATTCTGGCTGGGCCTTGGGCTGGCGACCCTGGTCAAGGGGCCAATTGGCCCCATGATGGTCTTGCTGACCGGCCTTGGCCTTTGGGCCTGGGATCGCAAGGCCGACTGGGTGGCAAGCCTGGGCTGGGCCTGGGGGCTGGTGATCTTTGTCGCGATTGTTGGGCCTTGGGCGGTGGCCATTACCATAGCCACAGATGGGGCATTTTGGGGCGCTGCGATTGGCGGCGATCTGGCCCCAAAGCTGGCGGGCGGGCATGAGAGCCATGGCGCGCCGCCGGGCGTGCATTTTTTGCTGTCGCCCATCCTGACCTTTCCCTTTGGCTTTATCCTGCCCGCCGCCCTTGTGGCGGCCTGGAAGGGGCGAAGCCAGCCGGGCATTCGGTTTGCATTGTGCTGGCTGATCCCGACCTGGCTGGTGTTTGAGTTGATGCCGACCAAGTTGGTGCACTATACCTTGCCGACCTATGGCGCCTTGGCCTGGTTGGCGGCGGCGGCTTGTGAGCAGGTCTTGGGCCGGGCTAGCCGGTTTGCCGGGGCCGGTTTGGCGCTGGTCTCTGCCTTGGTATTTTGCGCGCTCAGCGTAATGGCCGTTAGCCGCTATGGCGCCGCGCCCAATGTTTTGCCAGCGGCTGTGGCTGTAGCGTTCTATATGGCCACAGGCCTTGTGGCTGGCGTCCTGCTCCTTCGTCAGGCCCCGCAGGCCGCCCTGCTGGCCGCCGCCTGTCTGGGTATGGCTGCGCATGGGGTATTGGCAGGCCTGGTTGTGCCTGGGCTCCAGCCCCTGATGCTGTCCTCGCGCACGGCGCGGGCCATGAAGCTGGAGGGCCTGGCCCCGCGCACGGGCCTGATGCCAGGGCCAGTGACTGTGGCGGGCTATGCCGAGCCAAGCCTTGTTTTTGCCCTGGGCACCACCACAGAACTTGCCGATGGTGCAGCCGCGGCCAAGGCGCTTAGCGAGGGCCGCCCCGCCATTGTCGAAAGCCGTCAACAGGCCGCCTTTGAGGCCGCGATCAAACAGGGTCAGATCAGGGCCCGCGCCGTTGGCCAGATCAATGGTCTGAACTATTCCAATGGCGACCAAACCCAGCTTCGTCTCTATCGACCCTTAAGGGCTGCCACCGGATCGGAGCCACACGGATGAGCCGGTTTATATCCATCATAGAGGTTGGGCCGCGCGATGGTCTGCAAAACGAGCAACAGGTTCTTAACCTAGAGGACCGGCTAGAATTTATTGCTCGTCTCGATGCGTGCGGCGTGCGGCGCATGGAGGTGGTGTCCTTCGTCAACCCAAAGCGGGTGCCCCAGATGGCCGGCGGTGAAGAGATTATGGCCGCCTTGGCTCCGGTCCGGGTCAAGGGGCGTATTGGTCTTGTGCTCAATGATAAGGGCTGGACCCGCGCCGTGGCGGCGGGCTGTGACGAGGCCAATATTGTGGTCTGCGCAAGCCAGGGCTTTGGCATCCGCAATCAAGGCTCAACCCCCGCCGAGCAGATGGCGACCCTGGCTGAAATCATGGCTCAAAAGGCGGTTTATGGCGGACCAAGCATAACCATGACCCTGTCTGTCGCCTTTGGCTGCCCGTTTGATGGCGAGGTGTCGCAAGATCAGGTGGTGGCTCTGACGGGAGAGGCGGCCAGGCTTGGGGTCGATGAGATTGCCATAGCCGACACAATCGGTGCCGCCGATCCCTGGATGGTGCGGCGCAGGATCGCAGCGGTGCGCAGGGTTATTGGCGATATTCCCTTGCGGCTGCACTTTCACGACACGCGCAATACCGGCCTTGCCAATGCGTTTGCCGGGCTTGAGGCCGGGATTGACCGGCTTGATGCCGCGTGCGGCGGCATTGGCGGCTGCCCATTTGCGCCGGCGGCTACGGGCAATATTGGCACAGAAGACCTTGTCAATATGCTGCACCGCGGCGGCTATGAAACCGGGCTTGATCTGGACGGCTTGATTGCCACCGCGCGCTGGGTTTGTGAAAAGCTCGGCAAGGCCCCGCCATCGTCCTTAGCGCGCGCGGGGGCCTTTGCCTTGACGCCGGGTGCTTAGAGGCGGCGCAAGGCTGGGCGCATGACCGCGACACAGACAATGGCCGGGGCCATCAGTACAGCGCTCAACCATTGCCAGATCGTCTTTGACCGCTTGCGGAAATAGCGGGCAAGGCCCAGGCCCTTCCAGAACTCCACCATGACCGGATTGGTTTGGCTGGTTGATCCAAGATGGATGACATTGGCCAGGGG
>JBIIZD010000089.1:0-11086 GCA_044346445.1 Caulobacteraceae bacterium | reverse complement strand
ATGGGCCAGACGCGGATAGGCCTCCACCACCGCCGCCTCCAGCGCGGCAATCGCGGCTGGATCAACATCATTGGCCAGGTGCCGGGCCTCAGCGGGAAAGGCATGCCCGCGCCAGCGATCCTCAACCTGTTTTTCCAGCGCAATCGTATTAAGGCAAAGCGCCAGAACTGAGCCATTGGCCTCAAGCGCATGGGCCAGGCCATCGGCGGCAAGACGTCTTTGTTCTGGGTCTGGATCAGACAGACGGTTCAAGGCCTCAGGCAGGGGCAGGCTGTCTTGGCCGATCTGGGCGCGCAGCCGGGTCAAGGTCTCATCAAACAGGCGGGTCCAGTTGGCGACGCCCGGCGCGCGATCGACAAACAGGCGCTCAAGATCGGGGCCAAGCTCAAAGGGGCGCGACAGGCGCACGCGCCTAAGCCAAGGGCGCCAACGCTCCAACGCCGGATCGGCGCGCAGGGCCGCCTCAATCTCCCAGGCCTCAAGCTGGTTCAGCTCAAGGGTATAGAACAGGCTTTCGGCGCTGATGGCCAAGGACCGCGACCGGATATCGGCCTCAAACCTGGCCCAGTCGGGATCATCGCGGGCGGTCGAGGCGGCAAGGCCCGCATAGGCACCCACCGCCCACAGCTTGTCGGTCGCGTCTTCATAATGACGCATGCCAGACTGGATCAAGAGCGCCAGACGCTCTGGATTAGCCCGGCCCGCAATAAACGCGCCCTTCAACTCAACCAGGGCCTGATTGGCAAGGGCAGCGGCGGCTAGGTCCTGATTGATTCTGGGGTCATCCCGGCCAAGATAAAGATCATCAAGGTTCCAGATCGGTAGGGCATCTGACCGCATCTGGCCCGGATTTGAATCGTCAGGCGCGTGGATCGGCTGGAGATGAGGATAGGTCATACCCCGCATATGGCCCCAGCCGCCCGCCGCTTCAATGGCCTAATCGCAAACCGGCGGTATCACCGCTGAACAATCCGACCCTAGTCCTCTTCGGAATAGTCCTCATTGTTGAAGTCTTCGAACACAGTATCCAGCCGCACCGACTTGGCAGGCTTGGGCTCTGGCTCTTCGGCTGCGATAATGCCGGTCTCGGAGGCTGGCATCAGGCTTGGGCCTTCAGAGACAATACCGCGCTTGGCATCGTCCTTGTTTTTCTTGTCGGCGGCCTTGCGCACAACCGCATCCAGCTCCAGCTGACCCACCAGGCCTAGGGAGACCGGATCGACCGGCTTGATATTGGCATGGTTCCAGTGCGAGCGATCGCGCACCTGATCAATCGTCGATTTGGTCGTGCCCAAAAGCTTGCAGATCTGGGCATCGGTGACTTCAGGGTGATTGCGCAAGAACCAGGCGATCGCATCGGGCCGATCCTGACGGCGCGAAACCGGCGTATAGCGCGGGGCCTTCTTGGTCGGCTTTAACAGCTCGGCATGGCGGCTTTTTTGCGCGGTCAGGCGATAGGCGGGGTTGGCCTGAGCAGCGTCCAGCACTTCGCGCGTCAATTGACCATTGCCGATTGGATCAGCGCCGCGAATATCGCGAGCAACCTCGCCATCGGCAATGCCCTTGACCTCTAACGGGTGCAGACCGCAAAAGGCCGCGATCTGTTCAAAGGTCAGGGAGGTATTGTCCACCAACCATACGGCGGTCGCCTTGGGCATCAAGATGTCGGTCATGCTTTAGGTCCTTGATTTGCGCAGCCTGGTCGCAAACTGCGCCCAGAAACGACTCCGCCCGACCTTGCGGCCGGGCGGGTAGATTAAAGTCAGATATACCCGGACCGGCGCCTGAAGCAATGCGCATTGCAGATTTGGCGCAAAATCAGCGGGTTTTTACAGCCAAAGACGGCTTTCAATCACGGTCTGGGCCTGGCCGCGCAGCAGGACCCGGCTTCCCGCCCACTCGCAATCCAGATCACCGCCCCGGCCGGGATAGGCCTGATGAAACGCGATCCGGTCACGGCCAAGCTTTTGGGCATAGAGGGGGCTAAGGATGCAATGCAGCGATCCTGTTGCCGGGTCTTCTGGAATGCCCGACCCAGGCGCAAAGAACCGGCTAACCACATCATAGGGGCTGGCCGAATCGGCTAGTGCCACAATAGCGATATTACCCGGCCCGCCAGAGGCCTCATGGCCAAGCCGAGACAGGGCGGCAAGATCAGGCTTGGCCGCCCTCACATCGGCCTCAGACTTGACCACTGCAACCAGATAGGGCCCAGCCCAGGCCTCTTGCACCGAAAGACCAAGCGCGGACTCAAGCCCGGCGGGTACCGCCACTTGAACCGGCGGCTGGGCTGGAAAATCCATCTTTAGGGCTGCGCCATCGCGCTGGACGATCAGATCGCCGGACAAGGTCTCAAAGGTCACCTTGATCAGTGTCGGATCAATCTCAGTGAAAAGGATATGGGCGCTGGCAAGGGTCGCGTGACCGCACAGGGGTGCTTCCATCGTCGGGGTAAACCAGCGAAGGCCAAACCGCGCAGGATCAGCCGTGCGCAATAAAAAAGCCGTCTCGGCCTGATTATTCTCCATGGCCAAGGCCTGCATCCAGGCCGCATCCGGCCAGACGTCAAACGGCGCGACCACACAGGCCGGATTGCCACGAAAAGGCGCAGACGCAAAGGCATCAACGGTCCATTGGCGAAGGCTTTTAGGCGTTTTGGGCTGGGTCATGGGTCTGGCCTTGGTGGCATGGGGTGCCAGAACTAGCCCCTCTCTCACCCCTCGACAATCTTAACTTCGGGCCAACGCGCCTTGGCCGAGACCACCGTCTTGGCATAGCCAGGACTGATCCCGCGCACGGGATTGGGCCGGATCGTCATGGCAAATAGGTCATCAAGCCCAAAGGGGGCGGCGACGCTGATCTGGCCATCGGCCTCTAGCCGCACACCAACGGCATAGGCTGGGGCCACAAAGCGCGACAAGGCCTCGTCTGTGCAGGCCAAGGGCGGATAGGCCTCCTTAAAATGGTCTGGAAACCAGATATGGACCCGGGCCTGATTGCGGACCTCGACCTTATCGGCATAGGGCGGTTCAAACGCAGTCGCGGCGGCCTTTATCCAGACATCCTCAGCTTCATAAGACAGGTCCGAGGCGTCAAAATACCCCAGGTCATAATCCTTGATGCCATAGTCAAGATCGCGGCCAGTCAGATGGTTCCAGACGGTCTGATAAATCGCGCCGGAAAAAACCCGCCAATCGGGCAGGCCCAAGTCTCTTGCCGTCGTCAGCACGCCCATCAGGCCAGGGCTCTGGCGCAGGATGGCAGTGAGCCGGTCGGTCGGGTGCATTGGCGAGACTATAACGGGCTGAAACGGCCAGCCGTGATTGAGCGGCCCGTGCCCGCTGCCAAGGCCGGGGGCGGTCTCGATGGCCTTGATCACATAGGCGCGGGCGCGGCGAACCGCGTCTGGCAGGCTTAAGGCCTGGGCAAGGCCCGTGGCGCAGGCCGAGGCCAGGGTACAGCCCGTGCCATGGGTGTGGCGGCTATGAATGCGGGGACCTTGCAGCAAAGTTTCGCCGTCTGGGGTCAGTAAAAGGTCGGTAACCAGATCGCCCTCCAAATGCCCGCCCTTCATCAGGACGGCCCGGGCACCCAGCGCCATCAAGGCCTCACCGGCGCGGCGCAGATCATTCAGGGTCTCAACAGACAAGCCGGTCAAGGCGGCGGCCTCGGGCGCATTAGGGGTCAATAGGGCCGCCCTTGGAACCAATAGGTCCCTGATCGCCGCTATGCCCTTGGCCTCGAGGAGTGGGTGGCCACCCTTGGCGATCATGACCGGGTCAATAATGGCCGGAATGGCCGCATAGGCATCCAGAAGCGCACTGACCGTCTCGACCATCTGGACCGTGCCCAGCATGCCGGTCTTGATCGTGTCAGCGCCGATATCATCGAGCACAGAGCGGGCCTGGGCGGTGACAATCTCCAGCGGAATCGGATGAATGCCCGTAACGCCAAGCGTGTTTTGCACCGTAATGGCCGTTACCGCCGTCATGGCAAAGCCGCCAAGCGCCGTTACGGTCTTGATATCGGCCTGGATGCCTGCGCCGCCGCCGCTATCGGACCCGGCAATGATCAAGACCCGCCCCGTCATGGCTTAAGCACGCCTTTCTTCTATGGCCTGCCAGACCGCCAGGGCCTGAGCCGTCTGGCCCACATCATGGACCCTTAGCACATCAACACCGGCCCTAGCCCCAGCCAAGGCCGCCGCGATCGAGCCGCCAAGGCGATCTTTGGCCGACCCGGCTGAAGGGTCAAGGCCCTGAATAAACCGCTTGCGGCTAACGCCCAGAACCACGGGGAAACCCAGCGCCTTTAAGCCGTCCAGATTGGAAAGAAGCGCCAGATTATGGTTCAGGGTCTTGCCAAAGCCTATGCCCGGATCAAGACTGATCGCCTCGCGCGCGACGCCTGCGGCCATGGCAAGGTGCGCCCGCTCAGCCAAATAGCTGCAAACCTCGGCCACCACATTGCCATAACGCGGATCGTCCTGCATGGTCTGGGGCTGGCCCTGCATATGCATCAAGATCACCGGCACCCCAAGGCGCGCAGCGGTATCGAGTGCGGCTGGATCCTCGCTCAAGGCGGTAACATCGTTCCAGATATTGGCCCCAGCCTCCAGAGCGGCCTCAGCCACGGCGGCCTTGCGCGTATCAATACTGATGGGCCGGTCAGTGGCCGAGCGCAGGCCCGTGATCACCGGCACAATACGGGCGATCTCATCCCGGACAGAGACTTCCTCCGCACCCGGCCGCGTGCTTTCGCCGCCAATATCGAGCAGGTCCGCGCCCTCAGCGATCAGCTTAAGGCCATGGGCTATGGCCGCATCCACGGCGAAAAACCGGCCGCCATCGGAAAAGCTGTCGGGGGTGACATTGACCACCCCCATAAGGCTTGGCCGCCTCACGCCAGTTCAGGGCCAGGGCTGGGGGTCAGGGGCACGGATACGGACGGCGCAGGCGGAGCCTTGTCTTCAGGCTTGTCACGCACCGGCGCAATACCCTTGATGGCCCCGACAATCTCATCGCCGGACAGGGTTTCATATTCCAGCAAGGCCTTGGCCACGCTGTGCAGGTCAGGCAGCCGCTCGGTCAAGATGCGCCTTGCCTCGCTAAACCCGCCCTGAACCAGATTGCGCACCTCAATATCAATGGTCTGGGCGGTCTGTTCGGAGATGTTTTGCGTGCGCGCGACCGAATGGCCAAGAAACACCTCGTCCTGGTTCTCACCATAGGACACAACACCAAGCGCGTCCGAATAGCCCCATTTGGTGACCATCATCCGGGCAAGGCGCGTCGCCTGTTCAATATCGGACGAGGCCCCGGATGTAACCTTTTCCTTACCGAAAATCAGCTCTTCAGCCACGCGGCCGCCCATGAGAATGGCCAGACGCGAGGTCATTTGCTCATAGGACATGGACAGCTTGTCACGCTCTGGCAACTGCATGACCATGCCCAGGGCCCGGCCGCGCGGAATGATGGTGGCCTTGTGCACAGGGTCGGTATGCGAGACGGTGATCGCCACCAAGGCATGGCCACCTTCGTGATAGGCGGTCATACGCTTTTCGTCCTCGGTCATGACCATGGACTTGCGCTCAGCCCCCATCATTACCTTGTCCTTGGCATCTTCAAAATCGCGCATGGTGACCATGCGCCGATTGCGCCGCGCCGCCATCAGGGCCGATTCATTGACCAGATTGGCAAGATCTGCGCCGGAAAAGCCGGGCGTGCCGCGGGCAATGGTCTTGACGTCCACATCCGACGACAGCGGAATATTACGCATATGCACGCGCAAGATCGTCTCGCGCCCGACAATGTCTGGATTGGAAACCACAATCTGACGGTCAAACCGGCCGGGCCGCAACAGGGCGGGATCGAGCACGTCAGGACGATTGGTCGCGGCGACCAGAATAATGCCCTCATTGGATTCAAACCCGTCCATCTCGACCAGAAGCTGGTTGAGTGTCTGTTCGCGCTCATCATTGCCGCCGCCTAGGCCTGCGCCGCGATGGCGGCCAACCGCATCGATTTCATCGATAAAGATAATGCAGGGGGCATTCTTCTTGGCCTGCTCGAACATGTCGCGCACGCGGCTGGCCCCAACGCCAACAAACATTTCCACAAAATCTGAGCCCGAGATCGAGAAGAAGGGCACGCCCGCTTCACCGGCGATCGCGCGCGCCAGCAAGGTCTTACCCGTACCCGGAGGCCCGACCAAAAGCGCGCCCTTGGGGATCTTGCCGCCCAGCTTTTGGAACTTGCCGGGGTCTTTAAGGAAATCGACAATCTCGCTCAGCTCTTCCTTGGCCTCGTCAACGCCGGCCACATCGTCAAAGGTCACCTTGTTCTTGTTTTCAGTTAAGAGCTTGGCCTTGGACTTGCCAAAGCTCATTGCCCCGCGACCACCGCCCTGCATCTGGCGCATAAAAAAGATCCAGACCCCGACCAGGATCAGGATCGGCAACAGGTTAAAAAACACGCCCAAGGGCGTAATACCGCCCGCGCGCTTGACCTGAATATCCGCGCCATTGGCCTGAAGGCGCTTGACCAGATCCTCCTGATTCATCGGGGTGACAACGCTAAAGGTCTTGCCGTCGGCTTGGCGCGCCTCGACCACGTCATCACGAAAGACCGCGCCCTTGATCGCGCCCGAATCGACCTTGGCCAAGAGCTGGGAATAGCTGATCTCACCGCCCGTCGCGGACTTGGACCCGCCATTGATCATGCTGTAGAGGCCGATCAGAATGACAACAATAACGCCCCAGATGGCCAGATTACGCATAGTCATGTTCGCCGCCTTATTGAACCTTATCCCCTAGATAGGACGCCTGATCCGGTTTTGCCATGCCCAGCCTTGCTTAAGCGTCAATCATCAGGTCTCGCTCGCTCAAATCCCGACCGCAAGCGGCCTTGAGCCGGGCGGTCATCAGCGATTTTGCGGTAACTAGGCCCGGCGGCTGTGAATTTGTCGGCCCGGCAAACGACGGCAAGACCGGTCCTGCCCCGCCGGTCAGGACCACAGGCAAGGTGGGGCGGATAGGGGCCGGCACGCTGTGAAGCCATGCCCGGTCGGCAGACAACAAGGCCGCCGCGTGACCCTTGAGCGGCGCAAGCCTCTGATCTGGCCGCAAGCCCTTGATCTCAAAGCGTCCATCCCAGACCCCATCGCAAAGATCATTTTGCCCTGAAGCCCCGCCGCGCGGTCCTTCGCGCACCATCCAAATGGCTTGATCATCGCTGATAAGCCTGACCCCGGACAAGGTGGCGGTAAACAGGTCCTGGTCCTTTAGCCTCGCCGCAAGCCGGACAAGACTGCCCGAGCGCACCGGCTGGCCAGAGCCGCTGACACACAAGAGCGCCCTGGCCAAGAATGCCAAGACCCCGCTGTCTTGGCCCTGCAAGGCCCTTCGGTCCAGACACAAGGCCCCCAGATGGCCAAGGCCGCCAAGCGTGGCTGGCCAATATGGCATAGGGCTTTCAGGGATTTCTGGCTCCTGTGGCCTTGCGGCCAGGGCTTGCCGCGCCCGACTGCGCATAAAGCGAAGATCGGTATTGGCCGGATCATCAATCCAGCCCAGCCCTTCGGTCGCAAGCGCGGTTTTCAAAGCCGAGCGTTCCAGTTCGAGCAGCGGCCGCAGCACAAACAGACCCCGCCCCTCAGGCCAGACCGGCGAGGGCGACCAGGCCCGCAATTGGCCAAGATTGGCACCAGAGCGTCGCATCCAATCGGCCTCGGCCCGGTCATTGCGCGTATGGCCAAGCACCAAGACCTTGCAGCCATGCTGGCGGGCGGCCCTTGCCAAAAGACGATGGCGCGCCTGTCGGGCCAGGGCGGCTAGGCCTGTGTCGCCCAAGGGTCTATTGGCCTGCCAAACCAAGGCCACCGGCTCGGCGCCAAGTCTTGTTGCCATGGCCGCGCAATCGGCGGTCCAGGCCCGCGAGGCCGCCTGCAAATCATGATCAACCGTCATGGCCAGAACCCGGCGGCCATGGGCCTTGGCAAAGGCTAGGGTGGCAACCAGAACGGCCAGACTATCGCTGCCGCCGGAAAACCCGACTGCAATCGGCGCTTCCGCGCCTGAATCCAGATAATGCGACAGGCAAAGGCCTGCCGGATCGGCCCGGCCTAGCGGCACTGGGCCTTGGCACGGGCCTGAGCCGCACGGCTGGCCAGGGCTGGGGCGGGCTTTGGAAAGCGACGCGCAAATTCATCCAGTGTGCTGCAGGCATCGGCCGGTTTCTTCAAAGCGATCAGGGACAAGGACAGCTTGACCACCGCATCTGGGGCCCAAGGGGTAGCGGGCCAGCCGCGCAGGGCACCAATATAGGCCCCCGCCGCCTCGGCATAGGCGTCCTGGACATAGAGGGTCTCGCCCAGCCAATAGCGGGCCTCCGGCGCATTGGCCGCCGTGTCGCCATAGCGCGTGACATAGTCGCGCAGAGCGTTGGAAGCATCCAGATACTGGCCATCCAGCAGCAATTGCCTTGCGGCGGCATAGGCCTCGGCGGCCTCGGAACTGGCGGTTGGCGCGGGCTTTGCGACAGGTTTAGCCGATTCGGGCCCTGGCGAGGGGGCCGGACGCGGCGCAGGTGGGGCCTCTGGTTGCTCCGGCTTGGGCAAGGGCTGCAAGGCTGGCATTGGCGCAGGCGCGGCCTGGCCGGTTGCCGCCTCTGAGTTTAACGGCACGAGCGGACCCGCTGGCGAGGGCACTGGCGCGGCAGGTGCATTGGCCACCTTCAGAGCCGCCAATTGGGCACGGGCCTGGTCCAGATCATGAGTCAGACTCTCGATCTGGCCATTGATCTGACGCAGGGTCTGGTCCAGGTCATCCATTCTGGACCTCAGGGCGACCAGTTCAGGATCAAGCCCGGCATCCTTGATCTCGACCGGTTTGCCGGTGCTGCGCGCCTGCAAGACAATTGTCCTGACCTCGCGCAGTTCCCGCTCAAGCCGCACCATGCGGCGCTCGGCCGCGGCAGGGTCTTGTTGAGCACGCGCCGGGGCGGCAAGACCAACCCCCAGGCCAGCGGCTAGGGTTAGAATTGAAATCACACTCAGCCGAAACATACTCAGGTCTCCTCGTGGACCGGGGCCGCGTCTAACAGCCCAGCTCCGCTCGCCTTAAACCCAAGACGGCGGGAAGGGGCGATGCCCTACCCGCAATCTGGTCTGATTGGCCAGGACCACAGCATGGCGCGAAGGCCCTGGCCAATCAGCTTATTATTGAGCCGTGCCCGCTGTTAAGACCGTGTGGCCATTGCGGTTCTGTGCCCAGGCTTCTTCATTGGAGCCGTCACTGATCGGGCGTTCCTTGCCAAAGGAGACGGTTTCGATCCGGCCACCGGCCACACCCTTGCTGACCAGATAATCCCGGACCGAATTGGCGCGGCGGGCACCGAGAGCAAAATTGTATTCCCGCGTTCCGCGCTCATCGGCATTACCCTCAATGCGAATCTTCACCATGGGATAGCGAACAAGCCAAGCGGCCTGGGCATCCAGCACGGCACTGCCGTCTGCGCGAAGGCTATAAGAGTCCAGATCAAAAAACACCCGATCACTGGCCTGGATCAGGAAGTCTTGGGTCGAGCCAGGCACGGGGCCGGTCGGCTTTGGTGCCTCAACAGGCGGTGGCGGCGGTGGTGGTGGCGGCGGAACCTCTTCGCGGACCGGCGCTGGCGGCGGCGGCGGCGCCTTGGTCGCGCAGGCCGCCAGGCTGGCGGCAGTCAAAACGATCAGGGCCAATCGGGTGGCAGACTTGGAAGTAATCATGACGAGCTCTCCTTCACAGTTTACGGACGCCAACGGTAAGCATTGGACGGGCGGCCAGGGCGTTCGATCCCTCAACAACACCTATCGAATGATGTTCTGCGAACCCTATTACGATCCGACAATAATGCCACGACCAAAAATGGGCCACTGCAAAATTTGTGAAACTATTCCAACAGGGGCGACCAGGCCGGGTCCGAGCCCGAACCGGAATAGGGGGCTGGTCGCTCGCCGCGGCCACTTAGATCGACCGTCCATAGTTTCGGAGCGCCTCCCATGCTTTCGCGCGTAAACATCAAGACCCGGCCATTGGGTGCCCAGGTTGGTCCCTCGTCCAGATAGCTGGTGGTCAAGAGCCGCTCGTCACTGCCATCTGGCCGCATAACCCCAATATGAAACTCTCCGCCAGCCTGTTTGGTAAAGGCAATAAAATCACCCCTTGGGCTCCAGACCGGGGTCATATAGCGTCCCTTGGCAAAGGACAGACGCTTAGCGCCTGTGCCATCGGCCTGCATTATATAGAGTTGCGGACTGCCCCCGCGATCGGAATTAAACACAATCTGCGTCCCATCGGGGGAAAACGAAGGCGAGGTGTCAATCGAGGGGTCCGTGGTTAGCCGGGTCGCGACACGGGTGCTGAGGTCCATCAGATAGATGTCGCTATTGCCCGCCCGCTCAACCGAAAACGCCACCTTCTTGCCATCGGCTGAAAACCGAGGCGCAAAGACCATGCCCGAATATTGGCCAAGGGTTTCTTGGCGGCCAGTTTCGATATTGAGCAGATAGACGCTGGCACCGGTATCGCGCAGGGCCATATAGGTCACGTGCTGGCTAGTCGAGGAATAGCGCGGCGTCATGACCATGGCCGAGCCATTGGTCAGATAGCTTGGATTGGCCCCGTCCTGATCCATAATGGCAAGGCGTTTGACCCTGGCCGTTTTGGGTCCACTTTCGGCAACAAACACCACCCGGGTATCGAAATAGCCTTTTTCCCCTGTCAGTCGCTCATAAACAGCATCCGAAATCTTGTGCGCCACTCGTCGCCAGTTTTCAGGGGTCGCGGTAAATTGCAGGCCTAGGAGCTGCTGTTCAGAAAACACGTCCCAGAGCCGAAAATCGACTCGGATCTGGCCTTCTGCATCCAGGCTCACATGGCCATTAACCAGGGCCTGAGCACTGATCGCCTTCCAGTCGGCAAACCTGGGCTGGACATTGACGTCAAGGCCGCCGGGCGCAAAACCGGCGGGGTCAAGCGGCCTGAAAAACCCCGACCGCTCCAGATTGGCCGAGACGACCTTGGCAATATCCGCGCCATAGGGACCTG
>JBIIZD010000088.1:0-11125 GCA_044346445.1 Caulobacteraceae bacterium | reverse complement strand
CTGAATTGGAAGTCAAAAATTCGGCTTGGAAGCTTACGCTGCAAACGGCGGCGGCGCAAGAATAGCGTGGGCCTTTCCAGATTTTGGCACAGGACGGCCTCAATCTTGGCGGGCAAGATAGGCCGTTCCCGGTATTTTTCAGACTTATGACAACGTAATCATTTTCAAACGGCGCGGTGAGGGTTTGCCGCCGCCATTTGCATCGCCTAAACCCAATCCCTAATGACTAACGGGGCTTTAATGCCCTTGGCTAGGCCTTTGCGATCAGGGCCTGGTATTTATCAGGGGCGGAGAACGGCGCGTGACCATGGTTACCCAAATTTCGGTGCAGGTTCCAGGCCTTCACCCGGCACCAACACGGCACAAAAAACTTGTGGCCTGGGTCGAAGATATTGCGGCCCTGACCCAGCCTGACCGAGTGCACTGGTGCGATGGCTCGGACGCCGAATGGGAGGCCCTGACCGAGGGCTTGGTCGCCGCAGGCACTATGGACCGTCTGGACCCGCAAAAGCGCCCCAACTCCTTTATTGCAAGGTCCGACCCCAAGGATGTTGCCCGGGTTGAAAGCCGCACCTTTATCTGTTCGAAACACGAGATCGATGCTGGCCCGACCAATAACTGGGTTGCGCCTGCCAGCATGCGCAACACCCTGAACGGGCTGTTCAGCGGCTGTATGCGCGGGCGAACGCTTTATGTGGTGGCCTTTAGCATGGGGCCGATCGGCTCGCCCATCAGCGCTCTGGGGGTTGAGATCACAGACAGCGCCTATGTCGCCGTCTCGATGCGCGTCATGACCCGCATGGGAATGGCTGCGCTGGAGGCGCTTGGCGAGGACGGGTTTTTCGTCCCCGCCGTTCATAGTCTGGGCGCGCCCCTGGGCCCTGATCAGGCCGATGTGGCCTGGCCCTGTAATGATGACAAATACATTGTGCATTTCCCAGAGACCCGGGAAATCTGGTCCTATGGCTCGGGTTATGGCGGCAATGCCCTATTGGGCAAGAAGTGTTATGCCCTGCGCATAGCCTCTGTCATGGCCAGAGACGAGGGCTGGTTGGCCGAACACATGCTGATCCTCAAGCTCACCTCGCCCAAGGGGTCCGTGCGCTATATCGCCGCCGCCTTCCCCAGTGCCTGCGGCAAGACCAATCTGGCCATGTTGCAGCCAACCCTTGCCGGCTGGAAAGCCGAAACCATTGGCGACGATATTTGCTGGATGCGCTTTGGCAAGGATGGCCGCCTGCATGCGATTAATCCCGAGGCCGGATTCTTTGGCGTCGCGCCGGGGACCAGCCTGAAAACCAATCGCAATGCCATTGAGACCTTGAACGCCAATACCATATTCACCAATGTCGCCAGCACGGCTGATGGTGATATCTGGTGGGAGGGCCTCACCGATACGCCGCCCGAAGGCATGATCGATTGGAAGGGCCGGCCTTGGTCGCCGGCGCTTGGCGAGCCTGCGGCCCATCCCAATGCCCGATTTGCAGCCCCAGCCGGTCAGTGCCCAACCATTGCCTCGGAATGGGAAGATCCCCAAGGCGTGCCGATTAGCGCCATACTGTTTGGTGGGCGCCGGGCCAGTGCCGTGCCACTGGTCACCGAGGCCTTTGACTGGGAGCACGGCGTATTTCTTGCCTCCAATGTCGCTTCAGAAGGCACAGCGGCGGCTGAAAACAAGGTGGGCGAATTGCGCCGAGACCCCTTCGCCATGTTGCCATTCTGCGGCTATAATATGGGCGACTATTTCCAGCACTGGCTGACCATAGGCAAATCGACCGCGGCGGCAAATCTTCCGCGCATCTATTTCGTCAACTGGTTTCGCAAGGATGAGAACGGCAAGTTCGTCTGGCCGGGCTTTGGCGAAAACAGCCGCGTTCTGAAATGGATATTTGAACGCCTTGACGGCGAGGCCCTGGCCAGGACCACGCCAATCGGATTGGTACCAGGCGCTGAGGCCCTAGACCTGACCGGCCTTGCGCTTAGCCCGGCCCAGCTAGAGGTGCTATTATCCGTCGATAATGCAACCTGGCGCGAAGAGGCCAGCCTGATACCAGAGGCATATGAACGCTTTGGTGAGCGCTTGCCCGCCGCGCTTTGGCAGCAGCTCCAAGCGCTTAATCAAAGGCTTGACGGCTAAGCGAAACGCCAAAGCCCTTTTGAAACGACACCATCCGCCGCCCCGGGACACCGAGGCGGCGTTTGTCGTTTGCCTGTACCGCCGCGCTAAAAATCACACAGCCGCGGCCGGAAAAAACAAAATTGACAAAAATCACCCTAAATTTCGATAGTGAAAGAACTTGTTTACGCCCCCATGACATCAATACCCCTCGCTACTGTAATCAAATTTGGTGACTGGCCATGTCGGATATTGTTTTGCCTCAATCGATCACACTTGCCGAAAATCTGGACCTAAAGGCGGCGTCCGCACTTCAAAACGAATTGCTCGCCCAGCGCCACGGGCCCGTTCTGATTGATGGGTCACAGGTTCAGCGCCTGAGCGGGCTTTGCCTGCAGGTTCTCTTGTCTGCCAAGGCAACATGGGCCGGTGATGGCGAAAGCCTGACCTTCAACAACCTATCGCCTGCCCTGCGAGATGCCCTGCGGCTACTGGGTGCCGAAGATCTTCCGTCAACTGATTTTATAGGATGATGACCGTGAGCAAGATTGTACTGACTGTCGATGATTCCCGCACCATGCGCGATATGCTGATGCTGGCCCTCGGCGATGCTGGATTTACCGTGGTTCAGGCCGTGGATGGGGTGCATGGCCTAGAGGTCTTGGATAGTATGGACCAGCCCGATGTCATCATTACCGACATCAATATGCCCCGCATGGATGGGTTTGGCTTTATCGAGGGCGTGCGCGCCAGCGATCGACACCGCGCCACGCCGATCTTGGTCCTGACCACAGAAAGCGATCAGACCAAGAAGGAAAAGGCTCGCGCGGCTGGAGCCACCGGCTGGATCGTCAAGCCATTCGCCCCCGACAAACTGATCGACGCCGTTCGCCGCGTCGCGGCCTAATCTTCCAATCCCTTTTGCTGGAGTATGGCCGTGGATCCGTTAGAAGCCATTAAGATTACGTTTTTCCAGGAATGCGAAGAGCAGCTGTCGGAACTGGAGACAGGCCTACTCGCCATGGAACAGGGCGATAACGACCCCGAGACCATTAATGCTGTGTTTCGTGCTGTACACTCGATCAAGGGCGGCGCCGGCGCGTTTAGCCTCGATCCCCTTGTTCGCTTTGCCCATGTCTTTGAAACCACGCTGGATGATGTCCGAGCCGGCAAGCTTGCGCCCAGCAATACGGTCGTAAAGGTCATGCTACAGGCCGCCGATGTGCTGGCCGACCATGTCCGCGCAGCCCGCGATGGCGGCACGGTTGAAGAGTCCCGCTCCCAGGCCCTGGCCCAGTCGCTGGAAGCGCTTGGCCAAGCGCCTGCCGATTCCATGCCAGCGCCGGTCGCCGAAATTTCAGCAAGCCCCGAAATCGCCGATCAGGCGAGCAGCGAAGATGATCTGATGGGGGACCTCGTCTTTACCCCCTTAACGGTGGATGTCGGCCAGCCCCTGGCCAGCCCAGCCTGGGTATTAAGGTTTCGCGCCAAGCCCAGCCTGTATGCCAAGGCCAATGACACCGCACTCTTGCTGCGGGAATTAGCTAGGCTTGGTCAGGTCGAATTATTGCTGGACGCAAGCGAGCTGCCCAATCTGGCGGATCTGGACCCAGAGGGGGCCTATCTCACCTGGGTGATCACCCTGACGACCGACCGCAGCGAGGCCGATATTCGTGAAGTGTTCGAATTTGTCGATGGCGATTGCGAGTTGAGCCTGGTGCCAAGACCCGATGGGTCTGAACCCGCCTCGCAAGACGCGCCCATCGACTTGGTCAGCCCAGCCGAGGCCTTGGCCGATGGTGTGCCCCTGATCGCTCCGGCCCAGCCGATCAAGTCCGATACGCCCGTCCAGCCACCCCTGAAGGCCACTATACCCACGCCCCAGGCGGCAAATACAGGCACAGCACCAACCGACACCAATGCCGGTTCCGCGACGGCTCAGGCGACAATCCGTGTTGACCTGGACCGGGTGGACCGCTTGATCGATCTGGTCGGCGAACTGGTCATCAATCAGGCCATGCTCGCCCAGCGCGTTGCCGAGAGCGGGGTTAGCCGTTCATCCAATATTGCCATGGGCCTGGATGATCTGGAGCATTTGACCCGCGACATCCAGGACAGCGTCATGGCCATACGCGCCCAGCCTGTCAAATCCGTCTTCCAGCGCATGCCGCGTCTGGTGCGCGAAGTCGCCGCCATGACCGGCAAGCAGGTCCGCCTGGTGACCGAAGGCGAAGGCACAGAGGTCGACAAGACCGTGATCGAGTGCCTGACCGACCCGATCACCCATATGATCCGCAATGCCATTGATCATGGCCTGGAATCGACCGAGGCGCGGACCCGGGCAGGCAAACCCGCCGAGGGCATTGTGCGCTTGACCGCCGCCCACCGCAGCGGCCGGATCGTGATTGAGGTCTCAGATGACGGCAAGGGCATTGACCGGCCCCGGGTGCAACAGATCGCTATTGATAAGGGCCTGATTGACCCCGCCACCCCCTTGAGCGACGAGGAAATCGATAATCTGATCTTCATGCCCGGCTTCTCCACCGCGACCAGTGTTTCCAATATATCCGGACGCGGGGTTGGCATGGATGTGGTCAAGCGCTCAATCCAGGCGCTTGGCGGGCGGATCGCGATCATGTCACGGCCGGGCCAAGGCTCGACCTTTACCTTGAGCCTGCCCCTGACCCTGGCGGTTCTGGATGGCATGGTGGTTTCGGTTTGTGAACACACCCTTGTTGCGCCCTTGACCGCCATAATCGAAAGCTTGCTGCCCAAGCGCGAAGATGTCCGCGCCATGGGGCCAGACGCCCATGTTATTGCTATTCGCGACACCTATACGCCCCTGATCGATGTCGGGGTGGTGCTGGGCTATCGCAAAACCCCGCTCGATCCGACTCAAGGCGTGGCCCTGCTGGTTGAGGGCGAAGGTGGCAGCCGCGCCGCCTTGATGGTGGACGCCATCCAGGGGCAAAGGCAGGTGGTGATCAAGTCACTGGAAGCCAATTACCGCCAGGTCGAGAGTATTGCCGCCGCCACCATACTGGGCGATGGCCGCGTGGCCCTGATCCTGGATGTCGATGCTGTGGTGGCGACCCGTCGCCATGACAAGTCCCGCCCCGACCTCAAACTCGCAGCAGCAGGCTAGGCCCATGACCGACCAAATCCATGCCCTTAACCGGACCGAGCGCGAACTGATCTCGTTTCGGATCAGCGACCAGGAGTTTTGCGTCGACATCATGTCTGTCCGCGAGATTCGCGGCTGGACCCAGGCGACCCCGCTGCCCAGAACCCCGTCCTATGTGCGCGGCGTGATCAATCTGCGTGGCGCAGTCTTGCCGGTGATTGATCTGGGCTCAAGGCTTGGCCTACAGACCGACAGCCCCACCGAGCGCCACGTCATTATTGTTACCCGAATTGGCGAACAGATGGTTGGGCTATTGGTCGATGCCGTATGCGACATTATCGCGGTTACCGATGCCTTGATCCAGACCACACCCGATGTGGCATCCGATCTGGTGGACCGGTTTGTGCGCGGCATATTCTCGCTGGAAGGCCGTATGATCAGCCTGGTCGCGCTTGACCGGGTTCTGCCCGACCAAGAGGCCGAGGCCGCCTAATGACCTATCTAGACACCGCCCTGCCGCTTCGCGCAGAGCAAAACCTGGTGGAAGGTGAGTTTGCCTTCACCAGCCAAGATTTTCGCGCGATTGCGGCAATGCTGCACGCCGATGCTGGCATTGCCTTGGTCGAGTCCAAGGCCAATCTGGTCTATTCGCGGCTGGCTAAGCGTTTGCGAAAGCTGGGCATAGCCAGTTTCAAGGCCTATTGCGGCCTGGTTTCCAGTCCTGAAGGCACGGAAGAACGGCAAAACATGCTGGCCGCGCTCACCACCAATGTCACCCGATTTTTCCGCGAAGATCATCATTTCGCTCATCTCAAGACCAAGGTGCTGCCAAGGCTGATAGAGCGCGTGCGCCAAGGTGGGCGCGCCCGCATCTGGTCGGCGGGGTGTTCATCTGGCCAGGAGCCCTATTCCATCGGCCTGACCCTCTTGTCGCTCATGCCCGACGCCGGCAAATACGATATCAAGATCCTGGCGAGCGATATTGATCCCAATGTCATAGCGGAGGGGCGTCGCGGCTATTATAACAGCGATATTTGCGCGCCGATTGGCCATGAGCTTTTGAGCCGCTGGTTCGAAGGCAGTGGTCGTGAGGGCTGGACCGCGGGTGCTGATCTGCGCCAATTGGTTAGTTTTCGCGAGCTCAACCTGATGGGTAATTGGCCGATGCGCGGCCAGTTTGACGTCATTTTTTGCCGCAATGTTGCAATCTATTTCGAAGAAGCCACACAGTCGCGCATCTGGTCGCGGTTTACCGCACAGCTTGCGCCGGGCGGCAGCCTTTATATTGGCCATTCCGAGCGGGTATCGGGCGAAGCCGCCGACAAGCTTTTGACCGATGGCCTGACCACCTATCGCGTTAAGGGAGGCGGCGCATGACACCCATCCGCGTTCTGGTCGTTGATGACTCCGCAACCATGCGGGGCCTGATCACCTCTATCCTGTCAAAAGATCCCGATATTTCGGTGATCGGCACCGCCGACAATCCCCTGGAGGCGCGCGAGGCCATCAAGGCCCTGAATCCCGATGTCCTGACCCTCGACATCGAAATGCCGAACATGAACGGCCTGGAGTTTTTGGAAAAAATCATGCGGCTTCGGCCCATGCCGGTGATCATGGTCTCGACCCTGACCCAAAGGGGGGCTGACGCCTCTCTGGCGGCTCTTGAGATCGGGGCGTTTGATTGTGTTGGCAAGCCCATGCATGGGGCTCCGGCGTCAGAAGCCTTTGCGGGCTTGGTCGATAAGGTCAAGGCAGCCTCCCGTGCCAAGGTGCGCGCCTATCGCGAACCCGTGGTGGCCAAGGCCCATTCGGGAAACTTCTCGCCCAATGGCAAGGTGATTGCCCTGGGCGCGTCCACCGGGGGCGTCGAGGCCCTGCTGGCCGTGGTGTCCTGTTTTCCGGCCAATTGCCCTCCAACCGTGATCACCCAGCATATGCCGGCCAATTTCACCGCCAGTTTTGCCGAGCGGCTAAACCGCTCCAGCGCTGCAACGGTGAGTGAGGCCAAGGATGGGGCACCCCTGATTCCTGGCCATGTCTATCTGGCACCTGGCGGTGGCCAGCATCTGGAAATTGCAGGGCACGGCCAGATGCGTTGCCGACTAAGAGACGCTGATCTGGTCAATGGACATAGGCCCTCGGTAGATGTGCTGTTTCAATCCGTAGCGCAACTGGCCAAGGGTAGGGCGGTCGGGGTCATATTGACCGGCATGGGCCGTGACGGTGCCAGCGGACTTTTGGCCATGCGTCAGGCCGGAGCCGATACCGTGGGTCAGGATGAGGCGTCCTGCATTGTCTATGGCATGCCCAAGGCGGCCTTTGAAATCGGCGGTGTCGAGCGGCAACTACCGCTGGAAAAGATCGGCCCTGCTATTCTTAATCTTTGCAGTATTGAAAACCGAGTGAGGGCCTGATGCCAGCGGCCTCTGGAATTTCTATCCTGATCGTCGATGACCAGATGACCATGCGCGCCCTGGTGCGCAATGGCTTGCAGCAGCTTGGCTTTGTTGATTTTCGCGAAAGCCCCGACGGGGAGGACGCCCTGAAACAGCAGATTACCAAGCCCGCCAGCCTGGTCATTTCCGACTTCAATATGCCCAAGCTGGATGGTCTGGGCCTGTTGCGCGCCATTCGCGCCCACCCCCCGGTTGCCAAGACGGCCTTCATCATGCTGACCGGCCGGGCCGACCGCGAACTGGTGCAACGCGCCGCCCAGTTTGGTGTCAATAACTATCTGGTAAAGCCCTTTACTGTGGCCACCCTGAAGGAAAAGATCGAAGCTGTTTTTGGATCTCTGTCATGACCCAGTCAGTCCAAACAACCGGTGCAAGGGCTAATGGCGAGCGCATGATTCACCTGACCCAGGGTGAGCATCACGTCACCAATGAGTTTGATGTGGTCTTAACCACCATATTGGGCTCTTGCGTTGCCGCCTGTCTTTACGACCCGCAAGCCAAGCTCGGGGGCATGAACCATTTTTTGCTGCCCGATCAACAGGGCACCAAGGATAGTCCAGGCTCGGTGCGCTATGGCGCCTATGCCATGGAAATCCTGATCAATGGCTTGCTGAGCCGCGGTGCGCGGCGCGAACGGCTTGAGGCCAAACTGTTTGGCGGCGCACGCATGATTGCGGGCCTTACCGATATTGGCCAGCAAAATGCCGAGTTTGCCGAGCGCTTTTTAAAGCAAGAAAGCATACCCGTGATCGGCGGCAGCCTGAGGGGCAATCATGCCCGGCGCATCCAGTTTTGGCCCAATACCGGACGCGTGCGCCAGATGGCCATTGCCAATTCCGATGCCGAGGTCTTTGCCGTCGAGCGCACTGTTGTTCCCAAAGCGCCAGCAAGCTCTGGCGCACTTGAACTCTTTTAAGGATATCGTCGTGAGTGTAGCCTTGGCCCCAACCGAATCCACAGACGATGTCTGCCTTTCCAATATTCTCGACGCCGTCAGCACCGAGGTTGATGATCTATTGGCCACAGGCGATCGCCTGCAAGCCCTGGTCGGAGATCTGGTCGACAAGACCGGTGAGGGCGTTACGACCCATGTACTGGTTGAGGCCCAAAGTCTGGACGCCATGGTTCAGCGCCTCAGCGCCCTGTCAGCCTTTCTTCAGGCCCTAAGCCCTGCGGTGCCAGCGAGCTGGATCATTGATCCGACGGCGGCGGCCCAGGGGCTGTCCCTGGCTGATTCCGCCCGCAGGTTTGCCTGCCGGGTTGAAGAGCATACCAGCGGCAAGATCACGTCAGGCGATATTGACCTGTTCTAGGGGGCATCATGCTCAAGCTCGTCAATCAAGGGAAGATCAAGATTGACCTGACTCGCGCCTCGATATTGTTGGTCGATGGCAATCTACAGGGCATGGATATACTGGCCCAGGTCCTCAGCGGATTTGGCGCGCGCACGCCGCATCGCTGCGAAACGGCCGCAGACGCCAAGGAGCTGTTAAACCGCCAGGAAGTTGATCTGATTATTGCTGATGCCCAGTTGCCCGATATGGACGGCCACGATCTGATCACCTGGCTGCGGCGCTCCGAGCTTGAGCCCAATTGCGCGGTCCCGACCATACTTTTGTCGGGCCACACGCCCGTTTCCAGCATCAAGAAAAGCCGGGACTGCGGGGTGAGTTATATTATCGCCAAACCCTTGGCACCGCGGGTTCTGATGGAGCGCATGATTTGGCTGGCCAAGGAAAAGCGGGGCTTTATCAAGACGCCAGCCTATACCGGGCCTGATCGGCGCTTCCATTCGCTGGGGCCGCCGCCAGACACAGGCGGACGCCGCGAGGGCGACCTGCCGCCCGAGGTTGGCACAGCCACAACGCCCAACATGTCTCAGGACGATATTGACACCCTGCTCCAGCCGCAAAAGGCCAGCCTATGAAGTTGGTTCGAAAAAACCGCGCCAATCGCCTAGCCGCCATGATTGGCTATCGGCGCGGCCTGAGCCTTGATGAGGCCACCAAGGCCGCCGAAGCCAATCTGGCCCTGATCGAGGGCGATTGCCTGGCCAGCCTGGACCAGGCCTTGGCCGTGATTTACCAGCATGTTCCGCAGCTTTGCCAAGGTCAGGCGCAACCGCATGCCGAAACCATCTATCAGGCGGCCAATCAGGTGCTGTCGCTCGGCGCGCATTGTCAGCGAGCGACGCTCGGCAAGGCGGCCTATTGCCTATGCGATCTAATCGACCGCAGCCGCGCGACAGGTCGCTGGAATGCCCCGGCGCTGGAGGCCCATCTCAAGGCGCTAAAACGTCTTAGGCATCCTGAGGCAGATACAGGGCCTGAAATCGAGGAAGCCGTGATTGATGGACTGTTAAAAGTGAACAAAAAGGTTAGCCGGTAGGGCTTGGGCCCGTCTTGGCATCCAGGACCAGACGGCCATCGTGTACCACCCGATAAAAACAAGATTGAAAGCCAACATGGCAGGCCCCGCCATCACCCTGGGGCCAGACCTGAATCCATACCGCGTCCTGATCGCAATCTATGCGCACCGCCTTGACCTTCTGGACCTGACCGCTGGTTTCGCCTTTTTTCCAGAGGCTTTGGCGCGAGCGACTGTAATAATGCGCCTCGCCCGTCCTTAGGGTCAGGTCCAGGGCCTGCGCATTCATCCAGGCCAGCATCAGCACCTCGCCCGTATCGGCATGGGTCGCCACAGCCGCGATCAAGCCCTTGTCATCAAAGCGCGGAGCAAGGATAGATCCTCGCTCTAGCGCTTCAGCGTCTGGGGCCGTTGGAAAGCCTGGCTTGGTCATGGGAAGCATCCTTTTGGCCGCAAAGACAGAGGATCATAGCCCGTAAAGCCCGCGGTAAAAATCCTAACGCCGGTTGATCAGGCCCAAAAACCGATCTTGCAGCACCTGATCGGTCTTAAACACGCCGGTAAACTTGGTGGTAAAGGTGCTGACATGACGATGACCAACGCCGCGCGTCGACATGCATTGGTGCTCGGCATCGATCAGGACCGCAACCCCGGCGGGCTTTAGGTGGGTATTGATGGCGTCCGTGATCTGTTGGGTCAGGGCCTCTTGCGTCTGGAGCCGCTTGGCATAGATCTCGACCAGGCGGGCCAGCTTGGACAGGCCGACCACCTTATGGGTCGGCATATAGGCGATATTCGCCTTGCCGATAAACGGGGCCAAATGGTGCTCGCAATGGCTCTCGACCTCAATACCGGTCAGCATGACCATGTCGTCATAGCCCTGGACATCCTCAAAAGTGCGCGACAGCTCTTCGGCCGGGTCCAAGCCATAACCCCCGAACCATTCGCCATAGGCATCGACCACGCGCTGAGGTGTGTCGAGCAGGCCTTCGCGGCGTGGATCATCACCCGCCCAGGCCAGCAGGGTGCGCACGGCCTTCATGGCCTCTTCGCGCGTAGGCT
>JBIIZD010000163.1:0-2968 GCA_044346445.1 Caulobacteraceae bacterium | reverse complement strand
TTAACCCGCCGCCCAACCCCCTTGGGAGGCGGGTTAAGTGTCCAATCTAGACCAAACAAGATCCGCCGCTGGGTGCCAAGAGCATCCAGCGGCGATGTGGTTTTTGTGCAATCGGCTATTGCGCTGTGATCGCGGCCTGGGTGATGTCGCGGTTGAGGGCGGCGACCAACTGGCCCTGGCTCATAGTGGCCGCGAAATTAGCCGCATCAGGCAGGGTGATGTTCAAGTTCAGATCCTGGCGAATGGTCTGACCGTCGGCCGTATTCAGCAGCACATTCTGCAGGCCGCCATTCACCGCCTGTTGCAGCAAAACAGTCTGGCCATTGCCGCCGACATAGAGACCCGCGCCCGTACTGAGCCCCGTACTGAGCCCCGTACTGAGCCCCGTACTGAGCCCCGTACTGAGCAATGAGCGATTGGACTCCGACAACAGGGACTGGACATTGCTCATCTGGGTCAAGACCATGTCACCATAGGCGGTCTGTTCAACCTGATTGCCCTCAGGCGTCCAGGTCATGGTGGTTTCAAGCGCCAATTGACCATCGATAAAGGTCTGCATCTTGGCGGCAAAGTTGAAGGCTATGCCGTCAGCGACCAAAAAGCCGCCGCGTTGATCGGCCAAGGTGGTCTCGTCTGTGGTTTCAAACGAACTCCAGTTATCGGCGCGTCCCTGCATCGGTAATAGGACGAGGGCCGTGGTCAGGGCCAGTTGGGCAATCAAGGATCCAGGTCTCATGGCAGTGGCTCCTAGGGGGCCGGCAGGACAACATTGAGCACCGGCGTGATCTGATAATAGGGCGGCTGAGTCATGGGCCCGTCTGTGACGGGCGGCTTGGTTTCGGTCAGGCTGGCGCGGATCGGCCCGGTGGACCAAGGGCTCCATTCACTTTCCGCGTTAAACCTTGGCTTTAGCCGCTGATCGGGGGCTTCTCGAATGACAAACACAATGCCATTCCAAAGCTTTTCAAACACTGGCCGATTAATGATCAGAAGGCCAAGGGCCGGGTCGCCGACCAGGACCTTTTCCGGGTGAATTCCCTTGATCACCACAAAATGTTTGTACTGACCAATGGTCAGCAGCACTATAGCCGGGGTTTGCATCTGCTCCAGCTGCGCAAGATTTAGGCGAAAACCGTCCGCCCTATAGCCAATGGCCTTCAGATAGGCGCGCATGTCGAGCATGGAAAACCCGACCTTTTGAATGGCGCGCTGATCGCCAGTCTTCCACATCCAGGAAAAAGCATCGCTTTCACGGGTTGGGCGGCCATAGTGATATTGCAGCAGGGTCGCCACCGCCGCAGAGCCGCAGCTATAGTCATATTGCTGGCGCACCACACTGCGGAACGGAATATCGCGCCAGGTCATGACGGGCAGGTTATAGACCGCCACATCTGCGCCGCTGCGCATGGCGATGACGGGCTTGTCTGCTGCGCTGGCAGGGGCGGTCGTGGCCACCGAAGCTAGGCCAAGCATGACCGCCACAATTGCGCGCAGACGGGCAGGGCGTTTGGTCTGCATCGGTCTTGCCTCTCTAGCGTGCCGGCGCCCTATCGGCTGGCGCGCCCATGATAATGTTCACAGTGACACTGCCCTGTAGATTATTATTGTGCCCTGTATTGAACACATAATTACCTACGCCACTGGCCTGGGACAGGACCGAACCCGACAGGCTGATCGCGCCAGACGATACGGTGTCCGCATTAATAGCGTTGCCGCTATTGGTTGCGGTCAAGATCTGAAGCGAAATCGGCTTTGGATCGGTCGGCTCGGCACCGCCGGACAGGTTGGCCAAGGCGTCTGCGCTTAAGGTAGGGGCCTCTTGGGCGGGGGCTTGCGCGACGATTGGCTGCTGAATGTTTGGCGTCGGTTCAAGCGCCATGGCGCTGGACCCAGCAAGGACTGCAAACGCCAGAATGGACAGATTAACGGCCATGATGGCCTCCTGATGACTCAAGATGAGAAAGCCGGACCGGGGCATGGGGGGTGCCCCGGTCCGGCCGCCGCTCAGACTTCTATTGCCCGAAAGCGATAGAAGCGTTGGCGGTCACACCGGTCGCAGCCTGATTGTTCGAGGCCAGGCCGGTATTGTTGGCCGCTGTCTGGATACCCGCAAAGTTCTGGAAGGCAGCGCCGTCCATGCTGATATTACCGGTATAGACATTGAGCGCGCCGCTCGAGGCCGCACCAGCACCGCCACCGGCACCTGCACCACCACCCGCGCCAACCGCGCCAGCAGCACCCGCGCCACCATTGGCAACGATCGTACCGCCATCACCGCCATCGCCACCGTTTCCGCCGGCACCACCGCGGCCACCATCACCACCGGACCCGGCATTGCCAGCATCCTGATTGTTATTGTAGTTGAAGGTCACGTCGCTGACCTCGCCACGCAACTCTTGATCGGTCGTTGCACGGTTTTCAGTGCGCGTGTCCGTAGTAGAATAAGAGCCGATATTAATAGAGTCGTTGATGTTCTTGACCTTGCTAACATTGACCGTCTCAGTATTGGTCTCAGTTTCGGTGCGGTTGTCGCTATTGGTGCTGGTCTCAGAACTGTTGTAGCTGTCCGTGTTCGTGTTCGTTTTCGTGGACGGCTTATTGACATTGTATGCCGTATTGCCTTCACCAGTGGCGGCCTGACCCGAACCATTTGTATTGCTGGAATCACCCAGGGCGAACGCAGATCCAGCAATGGCGAAAGTCAGAGCCAAGGCCGATGCAGTGGCGAGAACTGTCTTTTTCATTTTGTGCTCCTTAAAAACCAAAATTTTAAGGCAAACCTGCATATAATCCATGTATATTACAGATTTACCCAACCACCCCCCGTGATGTATCGGGAGTGGGGTCAGTATTGGGCCTAAAAATGGATAATTACATGACATAGGTCATGCTGAATTGTTTTGATAAAAATCTATACTGATTTAGATCATAGTGAAATGACATTATACTTATAGCGTCGATTTCAGAA
>JBIIZD010000162.1:0-3005 GCA_044346445.1 Caulobacteraceae bacterium | reverse complement strand
GCACCGATTTCCAGCGGGCTAGGCAGCCGTGGGCGGTCTGATCAGGGTGATGGTGGCGGAGGCTTTGATGCGCGGTCTGGAGGCGCGCAGCCTGCCTTGGCAAAACCTGGCTGGCGCGGTCTGTTTGGTGGGCGTCCCCGGCCTGAAATGAAGCTTGAGGGGCCAGAGTCCGCTCCGGTCCAAGCTATGCGCTCAAGTGGCACGGCCCAACCTCTTATTGTGCCGGAGGAGTATCCAGAGCCGCAGGCTCAGGATGATCTTGAAATTCCATCCTTTTTGCGTAGGTTGGCCAACTGATTTCTTGAGCCAACCTGTTGCAACCTAGCGAAACATTCCGAAACAGCAGTTGTTTTGCCGCTGGTCAGTATCCGTCTTAAACGACATCTGTACGAATAGTGTCCGAACGGGCGCTTTGATCGCGGAAGGTCGGACGGTGAGTTTTTCAGCCTTATATGAACATACCCTGGCCGCACCCGCTGTTTTTTCAGGCGTTGGCCTGCATACGGGCGAGCAGGTCCGTGTGACCCTGCGCCCGGCACCTGCGCGCTCTGGAATTGTGTATGTGCGCACGGACATAACCGACCGGGACAATCGCATTATCCTGTCGGGGCGATCCGTGGTCCAGACTCAGCTTGGGACTGTGATTGCTAATAGTGCTGGGGTCTCTGTTTCGACCATTGAGCACCTGATGGCCGCCTTGTGCGCCTTGGCGATTGACAATGTGGTGGTTGAGCTGAACGGCCCGGAAATCCCGATTATGGACGGATCGGCTGAGCCGTTTATTCAGGTCTTGGACCGGGCAGGACGCCGGGTGCTGGATGCGCCGCGTCAATTCATTGAAATTCTTGCCCCTATTGAGGTTGTTCAAGGCGATAAACGCGCCAGCCTGACCCCGGCGGACGGGTTCGAACTGGCTTTTGAAATTGCTTTCGATAGCGCCGTGATCGGCCGTCAGCGGGTCGATTTTGCGATGGATGAGACCGTGTTTCGCCGCGAGCTTGCCAATTGCCGTACCTTCGGTTTCTTGCACGAGGTTGAGGCCATGCGCCGGATGGGACTGGCGCGCGGGGGCTCGATGGAGAACGCCATTGTCATCGATAATGGCCGGGTGCTGAATCCAGAGGGTCTGCGCCGGCGCGATGAGTTTGTGCGGCACAAGGCCCTTGATGCTGTTGGCGATCTTTATGTGCTGGGCGCGCCTATTCTTGGCCGGTTCGAAGGCATCTTGGCCGGGCACGGGATCAATAATGCCCTGGTCCTGGCCCTGCTTGATCAGCCCGAGGCCTGGCGCATGGCCACGCCTGCGCTTGAACAGCCCATGGCCCTGGCGCGGGCTGGATAGAGATAATAAAGGCCGCACCCGGTTAGGTGCGGCCCTTTTTATCGGTCTTTGTGCCCCAGCCTAGCGGTATTGTTGTATCCGCGTGGTGCGAAGACCTGCTAGGCCATGGCTTTCAATCGAGTGCTGCCAGCCAGTGAATTCTTCATTGGTCAGCTGATAACGGTCGCAAGCCTCATCAAAGGTCATAAGGCCACCCCGTACCGCCGCGACGACTTCAGCCTTGCGACGTATAACCCACCGGCGTGTATTGCTGGGGGGCAGATCCGATAGGGTCAAGGCTTCTCCCGTTGGCCCAATCACGTATTTCTCGCCTCGGCTATTGAGGCGGTGTTGCTGCAACATGGCGTTATGCCCTTCTCATCACCAACATTATCTGCAAACCTAGACCAGCTGAAATAATACCGGCTTAAGTAACATAGTAAAAATTTCTATAATTGTGGAAACTTGGCGATTTTGGCCATGTTCAGCCAGCCAGGCTATCGTTTGATATTGATCAGTTCGTCCAACATCTGGTCGGCTGTGGTGATAATCTTGGATGATGCCGAATAGGCGCGCTGGGTCGTGATCAGGCCGGTGAACTCGCTGGTCAGGTCGACATTGGACGATTCCAATTGTTTGCTGGCCACGACGCCCGCGCCGCCCTCGCCTGGAACCTTCAGATTGAAATTGCCGCTGAGAACGGTTTGGCTTAGCGATGCGCCGCTGCCGACGCTCAAGCCGTCGGCATTATTGAAGGTGGCTATGGCAATGGTGGCGATTCCGACAATTGCGCCATTATCAAACACGGCCGACAAGGTGCCATCGGGGGTGACCGAGATTTCCTGAAGCTTGCCGGTGGCCTTGCCATCGGCAGTGACATTATTGACCTGATTGGCCGCCGCGTTTTGCCGCAAGCCCGAGGCGAGGTCAAAGCTGAGGGCCGCGTCCTCGACCCCAAGCCCAGAGGCCCAGCGCAGGCCAGTTGTTGCGCTGGAGGCACCAATCGCCAGGCTGGTGGCGCCGGCAGCCCCAAACAGGGTTGTGTTGGCCGCATCCAGGGTTCCGTCCTGGGTGAACTTGATCAGGCCCGATGAGATCAGGCCATTGCTGTCACCGTCCAGCTCAGCATCAAGCCCGCGAATTTCGCCGTACCATTCATTGGCGGCTTTTTTCAAAACCGAAAGGGTCAGGTTGCGGGTATTGCCCTTTGAATCGATGATCGGAATGCTCATTTCAAAATCGGGCTGGGTGCCGGTTGTGGGATTGGCATTGTACTGCGCCATGTTTTTGGTACTGGCATTATAGGTGGCGGCTCCGACCGATACTGCCGTGGTGTCATTGAGGTTGGCCCCTATGCTCACCTGGGTGGTTTTGACGGCTATGCCCGACAGGCCGGTTGCCTTGATCGGCGAAAGCTTGGTCAGGTCCGAAACATCATAATCAATCGTGCCCAAACTGGACTGGGGCCAGCCGAGCAGAAACTGGCCATTGCTGTTTCTAAGATAACCGTCCGCATCGGTTTGGAAGTCGCCAAGCCGCGTAAAGGCGCGCAAATCTGTGTTGGTCAGGCCTGTGCTCTTATCTGCGACGACAAATAGGCCGTTGCCCGAAACGGCAAGGTCTGTGGGCTGGTTTGTTCTTTGCAGCGATCCGGTCTGGGTGATGAATTGACGGATCTTGTTGA
>JBIIZD010000086.1:0-11574 GCA_044346445.1 Caulobacteraceae bacterium | reverse complement strand
GGTGTGCGAGATTAATGCCCTGCGCCCAAACCTGCCCCAGGGTCTAGCCAAGCTGGAAGTCAAAAAGAATGGGACCAATCAGGTCGCATTTTTCCAAGTCGCACTGGTTAGCGACATCCTGCCGATGCGGCGGCTGGAAAAGCTCGCCCATGATCTGCGCGACAAGCTCAATAGTGTGCCCGGCGTCAAGTTAGCCCAGTATTGGGGCGCACCTGCCAGCCAGGTCCAGGTCTCGCTCGATCTAGCCAAGCTGGCCCAGCTCAAGCTTTCACCCACAACCGTATCCGACGCCCTGCGCAATGCCGGCGCTGAGGCCCCGATTGGGGCCATCCATGCCGCGGACCGGCGGTTTAATGTCAAGTCGGGCGGCGCCTTCAAGACGCTGGAGTCCGTCGGCGCAGTCACAGTGGCCACCCTTAACGGTCAGGTCGTGCGCGTGCGCGATGTGGCCAAGATTGCCTGGGGCCAAGAAGAGGCCCAGCACCTGACCGGCTTTAATGGTCACCGCGCCATGTTCATCACCGCCACGCAAAAAGACGGCACCGATGTGACCCGCATCACTGCCGGTGTGCGCGACGCGCTCGACCAGTTCAAGGCCACCTTGCCCGCGGGCGTGCGGCTGGAACCGGCCTTTTTCCAGTCCGATAATGTCAAACACCGGTTGAACAATCTTTATCGCGACTTTGCCATAGCCCTGGCCCTGGTCATGCTGACCTTGCTGCCGCTCGGCTACCGGGCCGGGCTGGTGGTGATGATCTCGATCCCCTTATCCTTGCTTATGGGCCTTACCCTTTTGCAGGCGTTTGGGTTCAATCTGAACCAGTTATCGATTGCTGGGTTTATCCTGGCGCTTGGCCTTCTGGTCGATGACTCCATTGTCGTGACCGAAAACATTGCCCGGCGGATGCGCGAGGGCGAGGACCGCACCACGGCGGCGATTAATGGCACAGGCCAGATCGCGCTTGCCGTGATTGGCTGTACGGGCTGTCTGATGCTGGCCTTCTTACCGCTTATGGCTCTGCCAGAAGGCGCCGGTGCCTATATCAAGTCCCTGCCCGTGGCGGTGTTTTGCACCGTCGGGGCCTCGTTTATCGTGTCCCTGACCATTATTCCCTTCTTGGCCAGCCGCATCCTGCCAAAGCATGAAGCCGCCGAGGGCAATCGTTTATTGCAGGCGGTCAATCACGGCATCCAGACCTTTTATAAGCCAATCTTGCATGTGGCCCTGGCCAAGCCCTGGCGCGCGCTTGGCCTGATCATGGCCGTTTGCCTGTTAAGCTTTCCCATGCTCAAGGCGATTGGCTCCAGCCTGTTTCCAGCCGCAGAAACTCCGCAATTTCTGATCCGGATCGAGCTGCCAGATGGCAGTCCGCTGACCCGCACTAATCAGGCAATGAAATTTGTCGAGGGTCGCATAGCCAAGACGCCAGAGGTGGCATGGTTTGCTTCCAATCTTGGGCGGAGCAATCCGCAGATTTTTTACAATCGGGGAGAATTTGAAACAAACCCGGCCCTTGCTGAGGTCTTTGTGTCTCTCAAGGCTTGGAAACCTGGCAAGAGCGAGGCCGTACTCGATGATCTGAGGCGCGAATTTGCAAACTATCCCGGTGCGCGGATCAATTTGATCACCTTTTCAAACGGCCCGCCAGTTGAGGCCCCGATTGTCATCCGGCTTAAGGGCGATGACCTAGGCGTGCTCAAGGCCCTAGCCGCGCGGGTCGAGACCGTGCTGAACCAGACCCCGGGCACGCGCGATGTGATCAATCCGGTGCGGGTTGATCGCACCGACCTTAATCTGGGCATTGATGAGGATAAGGCCGCAGCCCTTGGCATCCCGTCTGGGCTGGCTAGGCGCGTCGTCAGGCTGGCCCTGTCGGGCGAGGATGCGGCCCGGTTTCGCGATCTGGACGGCGATGATTATGCCGTAACGGTCGGCCTGCCCCCTAGCCAGACCGCCAGCGGCGCGCGCAATGAACTGTCAGCCCTTGACCACATCTATATCCCCTCGGCCGGAGGTCAAGCTACGCCTCTGTCGGCCATTGCCAGCCCGTACCTGCAGTCCAGCCCCTCGGGCATTGAACGGGTTCAACGCCAGCGCAAGGTTACGGTAACGGCCTATACCCAGACCGGTCAGGTGACATCCAAGGTCACGGCCGATGCGGTCGCGCGCATTCAAGATCAGGTCGAACTGCCGCCCGGCTATAGCCTGTCACTTGGCGGCGAGGCCCAGGCTCAGTCAGAAAGCTTTTCTGGCCTTGGCGCGGCCATCATGGTGGCGATTGCGGGCATATTGGCTGTGCTGGTCTTGGAATTTGGCCGGTTCCGCAGTGCGCTTGTTGTGGCGGGTATTATTCCGCTGGGCCTGTTTGGCGCGGTGGCGGCGCTTTGGATCACAGGCAATTCACTTTCCTTTACCGCAACCATTGGCATTGTCGCCTTGATTGGGATCGAGATCAAAAACTCCATCCTTCTGGTCGATTTTACAGAACAATTGCATCGTGAGGGCGTTGGGCTGGCAGAGGCGATTGAAAAGGCTGGCGAGGTGCGGTTCCTGCCCGTCCTCCTGACCTCTGTGACCGCCATTGGCGGGCTCTTGCCCCTGGCCTTTGAGCGCTCTGGCCTCTATTCGCCCCTAGCCATTGCCATTATTGGCGGTCTGATCTCGTCAACCCTTTTGTCCCGGATCGCCACCCCGGTCATGTATTGGCTGGTCGCGCGCGGGGATGAGGCAAAGGCCAAGGCCTAGCGAAAAGCGCTTGTATCATTTCTACATTTCCAGCATTATGGAAACATGGACACTGATATAGCCGCTGGCCGCCTGTCTGCCCTCGCCCATCCCATGCGTTTGGGAATATTCCGCCTGTTGGTGCAAGCAGGCCCGCAAGGCCTGGCGGCGGGTGAGATTTCGAGACAAATGGGTGTATTGCCCAATACGCTTTCAGCGGCCTTGAACATACTGAGCCAAGCACAACTTGTGCAGGCACAAAGGTCTGGCCGGTTTGTCGTCTATGCCGCGCATTATCCGGCCATGACCGAGCTATTGACTTTTTTGGTCTCTGATTGTTGCGGCGGGGCTCTTGAGGTCTGTGCGCCGCTGAGCGCGGCCCTTGATCCGCTAAAGACCTGCGCAGCCCTGCCTGCATTGGAATCCGCATGACCGTTTTTGAGCGCTATTTGACCGTTTGGGTTGGCCTATGCATCCTAGTCGGCATCGGGCTTGGCCAGTTATTTGCGCCAGCCTTTGAGGCCATTGGCGCGCTCGAACTGGCCAAGGTCAATCTGCCCATGGCGGGGCTGATCTGGCTGATGATTATACCCATGCTGATCAAGGTCGATTTTGCGGCCCTAAACCAGGTGCGCAGCCATTGGCGCGGGATAGGCGTGACCTTGTTTATCAATTGGGCGGTCAAGCCATTTGGCATGGCGCTCTTGGCCTGGATCTTTATCGCCAACCTGTTTCGCCCGCTTTTACCGCCTGACCAGATCCAAAGCTATATGGCCGGTCTGATCCTTTTGGCCGCTGCCCCCTGCACGGCCATGGTGTTTGTCTGGAGCAATCTGACCAAGGGTGATCCCAATTTCACGCTGAGCCAGGTGGCCTTGAACGACACCATCATGGTGGTGGCCTTTGCCCCGATTGTCGGCCTGTTATTGGGCCTGTCGGCGATCACTGTGCCCTGGACAACCTTGGTCCTATCGGTTGGCCTCTATATCATCGTGCCGGTCATCATCGCACAGATCGCTCGGCGTCTGGTCTTGGCCCAGGCTGGGCAAGGCGGGTTGGACAAGCTCCTTGGCACGCTTCAGCCCCTATCGATCTGCGCCCTCTTGGCGACGCTCGTCCTTTTGTTCGGTTTTCAGGGCCAGCAGATCTTGCGCCAGCCCCTGATCATCGCCCTATTGGCCGTGCCCATACTGATCCAGGTCCTGTTCAATTCAGCCCTTGCCTATGGCTTAAACCGGATGGTTGGCGAGACCCATGCGGTGGCGGGCCCTTCCGCCCTGATTGGGGCCAGCAATTTTTTTGAACTGGCGGTTGCCGCTGCCATCAGCCTCTATGGCTTTCAGTCTGGGGCTGCACTTGCCACAGTGGTCGGGGTCCTGATCGAGGTGCCAGTCATGTTATCCGTGGTCGCCGTCGTCAATGCCAGCAAGGCCTGGTACGAGCGCGGCAAGGCGGTACAAGAACGCGCCATTAATCCATTGCCAGATCAAGGTTAAACCCCATGTCCAGCAAAGACTTTCCCATCACCATTTATCACAACCCCGCCTGCGGCACCTCGCGCAATGTTGTGGCGATGGTGGAAGCGGCCGGCCATACACCCAACGTGATCGAATACTTAAAAACCGGTTGGACGGCCGAGCAGTTGCGCGATCTTTCGCGTCAAACTGGCCAGAGCCTGCGCCAACTCATGCGCGAATCCGGCTCGCCAGCGCAGGAACTGGGTCTGCTCGAAGACGGCGTATCCGAGGACGTCCTTTTGGCGGCGATGCTGGTCCACCCGATCTTGGTCAACCGCCCCATTATGATCACGCCCAAGGGAGCGGCACTATGCAGGCCGTCGGAAACGGCGGCAAAACTACTCTAGACCTCAAACGCGCCCATCAGGTCGGCAACAGAATCGATCACCAGATCGGCTCCCGCCGCCATTAGCGCAGCGCGCGAGGCGGCTATTCGCTGCGACCGGTCAGCCGGGTCAAGCGCATCAAGATCAGGCTTGGACAGACCAACGCCATTGCCTGAAGCCGCAAGGCCAATGGTAAAACACCCGGCATTGCGCCCTTCGGCCACGCCAGCCTGCGCATCATCCACCTTGATCACCCGGCTCAGCGGCCAGACACCAAGTTCTGTGCAAGCCTTATAGATCATCAAGGGCGCGGGGCGTCCGGCCGGGGTCTCATTGGCACAGACCAGATGATCTTGGGCATAGCCCTGCGCCGCCGCCGCTGCGAGCACAGGCTGCATCATGTCGCGGGTATAACCGGTAGAAGAGGCAACCTTTAGGCCAGCCGCCCGAAGCGCCCGATAAGTCTCCAGCGCGCCGGGGATCAGGGCGCTGGCGGCCTGAGCAGCCTCAGTCATCAAGGGGCCAAGATCAGCCATCAGGCGGGTCACGTCGTCTTCGCAAGGCGCATGACCTACCGCCTTGGTCCAACGATCCGCCATGGGGCTGCGGCCAAGAATGGCGCGCACATGGTCGGCCTTGGCCTGACCCATATCGATCCGGGCTTCTGCGTCCGAAATCTCTACCCCGCGCCGCGCAAAAGCCGCGATCAAGGCCTGGACCGGCGCGCAGCAGCCAAAATCGACCATGGTTCCAGCCCAGTCGAAAATGATCAGGTCAAACGCTTTCAGATTGGGTCTGGTCATGCCCCAGCAGCCTTTGCAAACAATTGGTCAATCACCTCTTCGCCCAGCGCAAAACCGGTCGAGGCCCCCGCCCCCGTCGTCACCATTACCAGGCGCACGCCCTCAGTAGGGGTATCGATCACGGCGGTGCGGTCCGATGCTGAGGCATAGGTGCCTGTCCATCGCTCCAGGACCGGCGGCGCGGCCTGGCCAAACACGGCGGTATATTCGTCCAGGATCAATTGATCGATCGACTGATGCGCGAAAGGGTCGGGCGTCGGACCGTAGTGGTGGCTGTCGCCGACCACCAGACTACCATCCTCGCTCTGAACCACGATCAGGTGGATTCCATTGGCCAGATGCTGGCCCTGCTCGGCCTGCAGCCGGGTCAACAGCGCCTTGGCTTGGGGCAAGGCCGCATAACCAGCATAGCGCACCAGACCAAGATCAGACATCACCGCCCCGGTCAGCTTAAAGCCAGGATCTGCAAGGCGTAGCATTTGCAGCTTACATCGGGTGACGCCGTATTGAGCAATACGATCGGCAAACAGACTGACCAGATCGTCACCTGGACAAACCGCAATCGCGTCGGCCTCAATAATCCCGTCCTGTGTATGGACTTTAGAGGTCTCGACAGCCGTAACGACGGTCTGGCGCTGAAACACCACCCCGTATTGCTCGGCAAGATAGGCCGCGACGCGCGGTATGGCTTGGCGCGATTCCACCCGCAGATCATGAGGGCTATAAAGGGCTGCCTGGACCTGATCGGTTGTCAGATGCGGATGTTGCTTGGCCAACTGGCGGGGGCTTAGCAGTTCGCACCCGTCCCCCATTTCGGTCGGCAAAAAGGCTTCCAGCACAGCCACAGCTTCTGGCCTGCGCGCGGTCATGACCAGGCCGCGATGAATGACCGGAATGCCTGCAAGCGCTGCGACCTCATCCCAGACCTGAGCAGAACGGCGGGCCCGGTTCCACATCGCGCCGCGTTCTTGACCGGTAACGGTAACAAAGCCAAAATTACGTACCGAGGCACCATTGGCCTGGGCGTCGCGATCTATCACGATCACGCGTTTGCCAAGCCGCGCCGCTGCCAGCGCGCAGGCCAAGCCAATAATGCCGCTGCCAACCACGGCCAGATCATAGGTGGGTTTTATCGTCATGGGGTCTCAACGGAAAAGGTGACGGTCCAAGCCTGCTATCACATCACAGCCATGTGACAATCTCTTGGGCCTGTGCGAGACGCAAAAGACTTGTCATAAGTCTGATACACACCGGGCCTATGGCCCTTGCCTTTATAATAAGTGCGACTGGCTGCTTAAGGGGGAAACACAAGATGAGTGACCGGCTAAGCCGCGCCCTGACACGGGCTAATCCCATTGTGTTCAGCCTTGTGGCCGGGCTGGCCGGGTTCTGTGCCTATTTTTCCATGTATGCTTTTCGCAAGCCGTTTACCGCTGCGACTTTCGACGCCGTACCGGGTTGGCACGTCTTGCTCGACTATAAGGTTGCCCTGGTTCTGGCTCAGGTGATTGGCTATGCCCTATCCAAAATGATCGGGGTCAAGGTTATCTCCGAAATGCCCCCAGCGCGGCGCGGGATAGCCATACTGGTCCTGATCGGCGCGTCCTGGCTGGCCCTGATCGGGTTTGCCGTGATTCCCGCCCCTTGGAATGTGGCCATGCTGTTTTTGAACGGTCTGCCGCTGGGCATGATCTGGGGTCTGGTGTTTGGCTATATGGAGGGCCGCCGGGTCAGCGAGGTCATAGGCGCGGCCATGTGCGCCAGCTTCATTGTCTCATCGGGCGTGGTCAAATCGGTCGGGGCCTGGCTGATGACCGCAGTGCATATTGATCGGTTCTGGATGCCTGCTGTCGCAGGGGCGGTGTTTATTCCGCTTTTGTTTTTGTCGGTTTGGGTGCTTGGCCTCCTGCCCCCGCCATCGCCCGAGGATGAGGCCGCCCGCGTCAAGCGCGCGCCCATGACCGGCAAGGATCGCGCGGCCTTTTTCGCCACCTATTGGCCAGGCCTTGTGCTCTTGGTCCTGTCCTATGTGCTGCTGACCGCGTTTCGTGACTTTCGCGATAATTTCGCTGCGGAGATCTGGACGGCGCTGGGCTATGGCAAGGTTGCGGGCATATTCACCGCCAGCGAATTGCCAGTAGCCGCTGTCGCCTTGGCGGCAATGGCGGCAATCATTATTGTTCGTGACAATCTCAAGGCCCTGATGGTCATTCATGGCATTGTCATTGCAGGGTTTGTCTTGATGGGCGCCTCAACGGCAGCCTATCAGGCGCACCTTTTGTCACCTCTCGCCTGGATGATCGCCGCAGGTGCCGGGCTCTATATGGCCTATACGCCGTTCAATGCCATGCTGTTTGACCGCTTGGTCGCCGCCAGCGGCCAGGTCGCCACCGCAGGTTTTTTAATCTATGTCGCCGATTCGTCCGGGTATCTGGGCAGTGTGGCCTTGGTGCTTTGGCGCAATTTTGGCGGCATTGACCTCAATTGGCTGCAATTCTTTATTCAGGCGGCCTATGTCACCAGTATTGCCGGAACCGTGCTGGTGGCAGCCTCTGCCTTGTATTTCGCCCCGCGCCACAAGGGGCATAATCTTGCTTAATCCAATCTTAGCGCGCGTGGGTCTAAGGGGGTAGCCTAACCCGCTTAGACCCGCGCACCATGCCGTCAACCTCTATAGACCTTGCCCGTAAGGCGACGCATGCGGCACCAAGCTCAGGCGCAGCATGGCGTAATCTGGGGATGTTCCTACAGCAGGACGGAGCCTATATAGAGGCTTTTGACGCCTATGGCCGCGCCCTAGAGCTTGACCCGGACGACCATCAGATCGCCTTGGCGCTCGCCTTTTGTGCCATAAGGCTTGGCATGAAAGATGAGGCCTTAAGCCTTGTTAGCTATTATGTGCAGGCGCGGCCAAACGACCAGGTCGGTCATGTTACCCTCGCCAATGTGCTCTTGAGTCTGGACCGAATACCCGAGGCCCACGATCTGACGGTCAACCTGTTGAGCGCCGCGCCACAAGACCCCGCGCTTTGGCATTTGGCCGGCAGGACGGCAAGGGCCAGCGGCGCGCTGGATGAGGCGGCTAAGGCGCTGATGCAGGCCGCTGATCTTGAACCCGGCAATCCGCGCATCCTTTATGATCTGGCTTGGAGCCGTGCTGATCTTGGCCAAACGGACCCGGCCCTGATCCTGATCGATCAGGCCATGCGTAAGAATCCAGACCTGGAAACCACAGCAGCACTGACCTTTCTAAAAGCTACGCTCCTTTTGGCAAAGGGCGATCTAGCAGGCGGCTGGCAGGCCTATCAGGTGCGCCATGATTTAGCCCTCACCAGCGCCGCCATCTATGATCTAGACCTAGTCCGCTGGGATGGCCTAGCCCCGCTCGAAGGCAGGCGGGTCTTAATCATGGCAGAACAGGGCCTCGGCGACGAAATTGCCCATCTGGGTCTAATGGCAGACCTGATACAGCGTGTAGGCACCCGCGGCCGGATAACCCTATGCGCCGATAAGCGGCTAATGGGCATGATTGAGCGCAGCTGGCCAAGCCTTCGCGCCATTGGCCATAAAACCCATCAAACCATGGGACGCCGTCACCGCGGGCCAGACCAAGCCGTCGATGCCGATGTTTGGCTGCCGCTTGGCGACCTTCTGCCTAGCCTTCGTCCCAGCCTTGCGCATTTCGATCAAGCGCGCGGCTATCTGAGGCCCTGCCCAGACCGCCTGGCCCATTGGCGCGGCTGGCTTCAATCCCTGCCAGGCCAGGTCAAGATTGGCATGGCCTGGCGCAGCCACAAGATGGACGATGAGCGTGGCCGCAATTTTGCACCCCTTAGCGCCTGGGAGCCGATCTTGTCACGGCCTGGGACCAGTTTTGTGAATCTGCAATATGGCGACACAGACGCCGAGCGCGCCGCTCTTTTGGCGCAGTTTGGCGTCGTCGTGCACCAGCCGCCAGACCTAGACCTGTTTAACGATCTTGAAGGCCTCGCAGCCCTGTCGGCGGCGCTTGATCTTGGCATTGGCTGTTCCAATGCCAGCACCAATCTTCTGGGCGCGGTCGGCACGCCCCTGCACCTGATCGCCCCGCCCGCCCCGTGGCCCGCCTTGGGTCAAGACACCTATCCTTGGTATCCTGGGGCCCGTATCTATGCCCCCACCGTTTATGGGAACTGGGCGAGCGCCATGCAGGCCGCCGCCCAAGCCATTCGCGCCTAAGGCTGGGCCGTAACGCGCCAGATGGTGTTGCCAACATCATCGGCCACAAGAACCGCGCCTGCCTGATCCACAGCCACCCCAACCGGGCGCCCCTGGGCCTGACCCTTGTCATTCAGGAAGCCTGACAACACCAATTGCGGCTTACCCGCAGGCTTACCATTCGCAAACGGCACAAACAGGACCTGATAGCCATTGACCGGATTACGGTTCCAAGAGCCGTGCTGACCGATAAACGCGCCGCCCTGATAGGCCGCTGGAAGGGCCTTGCCGGTATAAAAGGCTAGGCCCAAAGAGGCCGTATGGGCACCCAGCGCATAGTCTGGTTTGATGGCCTTGGCCACCAGATCAGGTCGTTGCGGACTGACCCGGCTGTCCACCGTCTGACCATAATAGCTATAGGGCCAGCCGTAAAAGCCACCATCTTGGACAGAGGTCATATAGTCCGGCACCAGGTCATTGCCGATCTCGTCGCGCTCATTGACAGCGGTCCATAGGGCACCAGACACGGGCTGCCAGGCCAGACCATTTGGGTTTCGGATACCAGAGGCGAAGACACGGTGCGCGCCCGTCGCCGGATCGATTTGCCAGATCGCCGCTCGGCCCTCCTCCGCCGCCATACCGTTTTCGCCAACATTGCTGTTGGAGCCGACCGTGGCATAGAGCTTGGTGCCGTCAGGGCTGGCAATGATGTTCTTGGTCCAGTGATGATTGAGCGCGCCTGCAGGCAGGTCGGTCAGCTTGCGGCCCGCGCCCTTTATCTCGGTGGCGCCGGGCTCGTAATCAAACGCCATGACCGCATCTGTATTGGCGACATAAAAGGTCTTGCCGATCAGGGCCATGCCCATGGGTGAGTTCAGGCCGCTCAAAAACACCTTGCGCAGTTCTGGCACACCGTCGCCATTGGCATCGCGCAGCAAGGTGATGCGGTTGGCGCTTTTGACCACGGCGCCGGCCTGGGTCATGAGCAGATTGCCCAGCCAGCCCTTAAAGCCCTTGATATCGCCGGGCTTGGTTGGCTTGCTGGTTTCGGCCACCAATATATCGCCATTGGGCAGGACATAGATCCAGCGTGGATGCTCAAGGCCGTGGGCAAGCGCCGTGACCTTTAAGCCCTCGGCGGCCACCGGTGTCTGACCATTGGTCCAGCCCACGGCCTTGGCGATCTTGATCACGGTCGTGGGCTTGGCGTCCGGCAAGACCGGGTTTTCCCCAAAGCCCTTGTCGGGCGACATGGCGGGCGGTGCGCTGCAAGCGGCCAAGACCACAAGCGTGGATACAGCGATCACAGAGGCATAAAACGCAGTCTTCATATTATCAGGCTCCAGAATTTCACGTCCAACAAGGGACGTCTGCCATTTTGATCAAGGCAAAAACAAAACCCGCACTAGCTAATTGTAAAATCAGCGGGATTGGGTTTCATGGTGGCAGACCAGTAATCAATCAGGCGGAATGGCCAGTTTTGACTTACCCGCCCCGTAGCATTCTTGTACCAGCTTGAGACCTGCGGCACGCCCCAGGCCATGCCGGCATTGGCTGCGTCCACACGGGCATTGAAATCATCATGCACGGCCTTTTTCGGCTCCATGGCGGACTGACCCGTCTGGGCCAAAAGCTTTAGCGCTTCTACGATATAGCGCACGCTACATTCGCTGAAGAAGATGATGCTGCCATTCACGACAATATTGGTGTTGGGGCCATAGACGATGAACAGGTTGGGGAAGTTTGGCACCGTCATGCCCAGATAGGCCTTGGCATCGCCCGCCCACTGTTCATGCAACTCAACGCCGCCGCGGCCCTTGACCTTAAAGGTGCGCAAGAAATCACTTGCCGTAAAGCCGGTACCATAAATGATAACATCTGCCTCATGCAGGACACCATCGGCGGTCAGAACACCCCTTGGCGTGATTTGCGCGATCGCGTCGGTGACCAGATGGACATTAGGGCGGCGCAGGGCCGCAATCCACACACCATTATCCCGGACCGAG
>JBIIZD010000161.1:0-3084 GCA_044346445.1 Caulobacteraceae bacterium | reverse complement strand
GCTTATTGTTTCGGGCTTTATTGACAGTATTGACACCTCGGGTCTGGCGCCAAAGGTGCGGGGCCGTGTTGAGCGGTTGCTGACCCCCCTGGTCCGCCGCAGCGATCTTACGGCCAAGCAGTTGGAACGTCAGGTTCTGTTGGCCGGGGAGACTGCAGGCCTTGAGCTTCGCTCAGGTCTGAGGGCGGGCGCGGCGACCGGGGCGACCATATTGGTGCTCACAGGCCCCTATACGGCGACCCAGTTTGCGGTTTCTGTCGATAATCGGGTTGGTGAAAGCTCTGGACGGGCACAGGTCACGGCCTCGGCTGCGGCCAATAGTTGGCTGGGACTTGGTGAAAACATCGCCATGACCTGGGCCTTTTCGCCGCAAGATCCGTCCTGGGGCGATGATACGCTGCGCAAATTCATCCGGCTTCAGGGCACATTGCCGGTGGGCGATTTTGGCCTTCAACTGGGCTCATCGGCCACCTATAGCGCCGGGCGGCCGCAGGGCAGGTCGTCAGCCCTGGCGCTGCGCAGTGAATATTCGCGCCTGGGTGTTTTTGCCAGCTATCCGACCATCCGCACGCGCCTGGCCAGCCAGGATGTGATGCTTGGCCTGGATGCAACCTTTGATGAGCAGATCACAGGCGTGCTGGGTTTTGATGTTCCGCTTTATACTGACCGCGTTCGCGCCGTGCGGCTGACCGTTAATGGACAAGGCGCAAACCCGTATCTGGGCTATAATTCCTACCAGCTCGAGCTTGGCCGAGGCCTGGATGCGCTTGGTGCGCGCTCGGTCTCAGAGGCCAGTGTGTTTCGTCCCCTGTCGCGCGCGGGTGCAGATTCGCAATTTACCAAGTTGAGCGGCAATTTTTCATGGTCGGCGCCGATTGTCGCGCCTGTCTCGATCTTGACGACATTTGCTGGGCAATCCAGCTTTAACACCGGCCTGTTGCGTTCCGAACAAGGCGGCATCATCTCGCCAGACCTGGTGTCGGGGCCAAGTTCAGGCTCACTGCTTGGCGACGAATTTATCGCTGGGCGCGTCGAGCTTCAGGCCAGCCGCCTTTACCGCCTTGGGCAGTTTGCGCCCTATGTGTTCGGCGCAGGCGGGTCGGTCAGCCTGCAAAACCCCACCGCCCTGGAACGCAAGCGCACACACGCCACAGCCATAGGCCTTGGCCTGCGCTACACCGCCCCAAGGTTTGCCAAGACCGCCCTCAGCCTTGGCCTGGAATGGTCCCTCGTAGACAGCCCCACCCAAGACCTGGACCGATCCTGGTTCACATTCTCCCTCCTTGGCCGGTTCTGAGCGCCATAGCTAGGGCCGGGTGGGGGCAAGCAGGGGGGTTGGCCTGTTCGTCGCCAATGCGAAAGTGCGACACCCCTAATTGGCACAGGGATGACACTATGAAATGGCAGTAATCAAATTGGCAGGGCTTAAGGGAGCTGCTGGCGCGGGCGCATAATCAAGTGGCGAATGCCCCTAGATTATTAATTGTTTGCTGGTCGTCTGAGGTGGACCCCGGGTTTTGGACAGGGAGTTAAGCTGGTATCATCTTGAAAAAGGGTGAGACCTGATATGAATAAGAGAAAGAGATATGGGTCAGATTTTAAGGCGAAAGTAGCCTTGGAGGCGTTGAAGGGCGATTTGACGCTGGCGCAATTGGTAACCAAGCATGGGCTGCATCAAGGGCAGATTTCGAGTTGCCATAAGCAAGCGGTTGACGGGATGGCGGGTATTTTTTCGGGCAAAGCCGAAGCGGGTGAGACCAGCCAGCCAGTCGATGTTGAAAAGCTTCACGCCAAGATTGGTCAATTGGTGGTGGAGCGGGATTTTTTAGTCAAAGCCTCCGGTCGATGAGCGTGGATCGGAGGCGCAAGATGGTGGAGCCCAAACACCCCAAGCTGTCGATTGTGGCCCAGTGTCGATATCACAAGCCAATGCCAGAGGCCGCGCTGAACCATGAACTAATGACGATGATCGACAAGCAGTTCATGGAAACGCCGTGGTATGGCTCACGCCAGATGGCCCGTCATCTGGTCCGTGAAGGCCATTAGGTCGGGCGCAAACATGTGCGTCGGCTGATGTCCAAGATGGGTTTGGTGCCGATCTATCAAAAGCCACGCACGACCATTCCACATCCAGAACACAAGAAATACAGATACTTGCTCAAAGATTTGGTGATCGTCAAACCCAACCAAGTCTGGTGTTCTGACATCACCTACTTACCCATGCGCAAAGGGTTTTTGTATCTGGTCGCGGTGATGGATTGGGCAACACGCAAGGTTTTGTCTTGGAAGTTGTCGAACTCCATGGAGGCTGACTTCTGCATCGAAGCCTTGCAAGAGGCGATGTCGATATATGGCAAACCCGCCATTTTCAACACCGACCAAGGCAGCCAGTTCACCTGCCCTGGCTTTGTTGAGATGCTTCTCGATGCCAATATCCAAGTCTCTATGGACGGCAAAGTCCGTTGGATGGACAACGTGTTTATCGAGCGGCTGTGGCGCAGCCTCAAATATGAGTGTGTCTATATCCACGCCTTCGAAACGGGCAGCGAGCTTCGCGCGGGCCTCAATAAATGGATCACCTACTACAACGCGGAACGCCCTCACTCAAAGCATGGCGGAGCCACACCAGATGAGGCATATTCTAAAATCGAAACTCAGCCTGATCCGGGGTTAACCCCGGATCAGGCTGAGCCAGAACTCAAACTTGCGGCATGAAACCAACAACCGATACTAACTTAACTTAGCCGCAAACCTGTCCGACGCATGGGGACCACCTCAGGTTCAATAACGGCTCACTCGCTGTCAGTCAGGTCACTTGCATAGCGCAGGCCAGCGCGGCTATGCTGCGCCCGGGTGGCAGGGGTCCACATGGTGTCTCCATAGGTCTCAACATCCCGCTGGAATCACACCGGGCTCCTGCCAGCCAGCCCCTCGTGCAGTTTCAAAACGGCCTCTAAAGATATTGAAGTCGAGCTTTGAAAGGATATACTGACATGGAAGGAAATGAAATAACAGAAGAAATTTTACATAAAAACTATATTCTAAATTGGGATAGTTCACACTTTGTTGATTTAGATGCGGATG
>JBIIZD010000160.1:0-3101 GCA_044346445.1 Caulobacteraceae bacterium | reverse complement strand
TCTCGTAGGTCGACTGCAGGTATGCTGCAGCCTCCCGATCGGCGGCGGGCGTCACCATTTTTTTCCAAGCAGATCCTTCAGCGCGACATTGTCGAGCATCGCATCGGCCAGCATCCGCTTAAGCTTGGTGTTCTCGTCCTCAAGCGCCTTCAGACGCCGGGCCTCCGACACGTCCAACCCACCATACTTGGCCTTCCACTTGTAGAAGGTCGCCGAACTCAGACCATGCCTGCGGCATAAATCCAGCACCGAAGCGCCCAACTCCTGCTCCCGCAAAATCCCAATAATCTGCTCTTCCGTAAATCTTGATCGCTTCATTTGTCCGTTCCTTCCTTGGAACGGACTCTAGTCATTTTTGGGCGAGTTTTAGGGGGTCACGTCAAGCACAAAACCATAGATAAGGCCGCTACCCTCTCCGGTGGCGGCCTTTTTTCTTGCGGCAACGGGTGCCTTAAGTGATTGGTGGGGACGCCGGGAATCGAACCCGGACGACCGAAATCAACGGATTTTAAGTCCGGCGCGTCTACCAGTTCCGCCACGTCCCCGCCGCAAACCAAGCCGGGGCCGGTTTGACAATGGTGTGGTCTAGCAGAAGCCGGGATCAAGTCCAGTTTTAGCGCCGCTACAGCCGATCTTTTAAGCAAAAATACGATCTGTAACGAAGTTACGCTGAACTGGCTCGACGGACAGGTCCGAAGCGGTTTAAAGCAAGCAACTGACATGATGCGGCTAGGAGCAAGGCAATGATGGGTTATGGACGGCAGAAGGGAAAGGCCCGACGTATTGCAAGCCATCTTGGTGCCATCGCAATTGGCCTTTGCCTGACCGCGTCACAGGTCAACAGCACTCACGCGCAAGAGGCAGGCGCCAGCGAAGCGCTGAGAACCAGCGATACTGATCCAACCGGAACCTATCCCGCAGCGCCGACGGCAGCCGCGATCTCGGAATGGTTACGCAACAATACCAATATCTCACCGGCAGCAGCGATTGCGGTTGGTTCGGATATGGTGGTCTCGATTGCACGGTTCGGCACGTTTGATCCGACATCGGGAACCGTCAAGGATGTAACCTTGCGTGGCGAGGCGATCAGCCCCAAGTTTTCCGACCTGATCCGCGGGCGCTCGACCATGGTCTCCATGGATGTCGACTGCGACAAGCTCATGATCCTGATTCACCAAACCGATGTCTATCCGCAGACCAACCTGGTTGGCACGGCCCGCGTTCTGCCCGGCAGCAAGCAATGGATCAAACCCGTCGGCACCGCCTATCTGGCCGATACGGTAACTGCGGTTTGTAAGGCCAAGGGGCCTGGAGCCATGCAAGCTGCGGCACCGAGCCCGCCCCCAAGGCCTCAACCGCCTGCACCGGTAGCCAATCGGACTGAGGCCACGGGCATCGAGGTTCAAATCGTTGCAACCGGTAGCGCTGAGGCCGCCGAGGCAGCGCTGAATTCTGTGCGCAGTGCCCTGCCCGACCAGACCCGCCCCCATGGTAGCCGCATCCAGGCGATCGAGGTCGGCGGCAAGACCGTCTACCGCGCCCTGTTCACCGGCTTTGCCAATCGCGAGATGGCCATGGCCCTGTGCAACACGCTGCGAGCCAGTGGCCGAGCCTGTCTGGTCCGCTAGGGACTAGACAGCAGGGTCAAGTGGCACGGCGCCCGTAACGCCAGCGGCTTCAAGCGCTGCAATCAATTCTATGACCACGGCATCGACCTCAACCCGGTCACGCCCGCGGATCACCAGATTTGAGCCGTATTGCGCGTTGGAAAAGAATGGATAAGAGCCCAGCGACAGGGCCGGATGGGCCTTTGCTACCGCTTCAAGCGGCGCAGCAAGCGTGCCCTCACCCGTCCCCTCGACCCGCACGGTGCGCGACACGACCACAGCCCCGCCCTTGAGCCGCCAGCCAATGTCTTCCAGCATGCCGCGCATGATCTGAGGCACACCGGCCATGACAAACACATTGCCAATCTGAAAGCCCGGCGGGCCATTGACGGGGTTCTTGATCAAGGTTCCGCCTTCAGGCACCCGCGCCATGCGACGGCGGGCCGCATTCAGCTGGTCGCCAAACCGTCCGGTCAAAAGCGCCATAATCTCTGGGTGCTCATAAAGCTTTACGCCAAAAGCATCGGCGACGCAGTCGGCGGTAATATCATCATGCGTCGGGCCAATGCCGCCCGTGGTAAACACATAGTCATAACGGTCGCGCAGATGATTGAGGGCCGCAATGATCTCTTGGGGTATGTCACCCACCACCCGCGCCTCGGCCAGATCCACGCCATAGGTGCCAATATAGCGGGCAATGGCCGCGAGGTTTGTGTCTTGCGTGCGGCCCGACAGTATCTCGTCGCCAATGATCAGCACCGCTGCTGTCACTCGATCGCCATTTGCCAACATTGATCTCATCCCTGCGCGTGTCTGGAGCCTAGCTATCGACTAGGCGTCTAACTAAGCGACTGCAAGGCCCTAGCGGCGGGAGGGGTCGGCGAGCCCGACCGTAACGGCCAATAGGGCGTTGAGCGCCAAGATGTCTTGACCGCTGAGACGACCAATCACACCGCCGCATATGCTGCGTGGCAGGGCAACAATCTTATCCATCATGATCTGAGACGCCACCTTCAAGCCGTTATCTGGGCTAGGTTCGAGCGGCAATCGAAAAATGGGCGCATCGACAAGCGCGCGGGTTACCAAGGCGACCAGGACACTATCTGTACCCATCAATTGGTCCGACTGGATAATCACGGCCGGACGCGGCTTTCCATAGCCGCCCGGCGCAGAAATCACCACCAGATCGCCACGTTTCAAGGCGTGGTCCAGTCAAACCCGGCCTCGATAAAGTCTAAGGCCTCAGTTTCTTCAGCGCGCCCACGCAGCAAAGCGGCTTGGCGTTCCGCCTCAATCGCAAAACTTGCAAGCCGAGGGTCAGGCACCCAAACCCGTAAGAGCCGCATGCCCTTATGCTGCTGCGACGCCCTATAGCGCTTAAACTTATCGGCTTTTGTCGCCGGATCATCCATGGAATGGGTCATGATCGTTTCCAGTTGCGCACTACCATACCATAAGCGGACCGTGACTGACTAATCCATTTTCAACCGCCCC
>JBIIZD010000009.1:0-38294 GCA_044346445.1 Caulobacteraceae bacterium | reverse complement strand
AAACCGGCCAGCCCGAGATCGGCTATTGGATCGCCAAGCCGTTCTGGGGCCGGGGCCTGGCCACCGAGGCCTTGAGCGCGCTACAGACCTGGGCCAGCCAAGGTCTTGGCCTGCGCTATCTGACGGCTGGTCACTTTGCCGATAATGGGGCCAGTGGTCAGGTCCTGATCAAGACCGGCTTTCTGTATACGGGCGAGGTCCACAGCCGTTTTTCCAATGCGCGCAAGGCCGATGTGGCGACCCGAATGATGGTTTGGCTGGCCTAGGCTGCGGCGCTGGGCTGGGGCTTGCAATGCGCGGCGGCCTCATCCACAGACGTTCAAGATAAGGTCTGGCCTGGCCTTTTGGGTTGAATTTCAGGTTGCTGCGCAAAAAATCGTCAAGGCGATTGCGCAGAACCGTCGTCATCCCTTTCCCCTAACCACTTTTTTTCGATAAGAACGCTGATGAAGTTTCTGGACCAGTGCAAGATATACATTCGCTCCGGCGACGGGGGCGGCGGCTCCGTGTCGTTTCGCCGGGAAAAATTCATCGAATATGGCGGGCCGGACGGCGGTGATGGCGGGCGCGGCGGCGATGTCTGGGTCGAGGCGGTCGAGGGCCTCAATACCCTGATCGATTTTCGCTATCAACAGCACTTCAAGGCCGATACCGGCGTGCACGGCATGGGCCGCAACCGCGCGGGCCATAATGGCGCTGATATTGTCCTAAAAGTCCCCGTCGGCACCCAGGTGATGGAAGAGGACAAGGAAACCGTCATTTGCGACATGGATAAGGTCGGGATGCGCGTGCGACTGGCCAAGGGTGGTAATGGCGGCTTTGGTAATGCCTATTTTAAAAGCTCGATCAATCAGGCGCCAAAATACGCTAATCCTGGCCTAGAAGGTCAGGAAAAATGGATCTGGCTAAGACTCAAGCTGATTGCCGATGCAGGTCTGGTTGGCCTGCCCAATGCGGGCAAGTCGACCTTTTTGGCGGCGGCCTCGGCGGCCAAGCCCAAGATTGCCGACTATCCGTTTACGACCCTGACCCCCAATCTGGGCGTGGTTGATCTGACCACCCAGGAGCGGTTTGTTCTGGCCGATATTCCAGGCCTGATCGAGGGGGCCTCCGAAGGCGCAGGCCTTGGCACCAAGTTTCTGGGCCATGTCGAGCGCACCGCCGTCCTGATCCACCTGATCGATGCCACCCAGGACGATGTCGCAGGCGCCTGGACCACGATTCGCGGCGAATTGTCGGCCTATGGCGAGGGCCTGGAGGACAAGCCAGAGCTTTTGGCCCTGAACAAGGCCGATGCCCTGACGCCAGAAGAGCGTCTGGCCAAGGCCGCAGAGTTGGAAGCCGTGGCAGGCCGCGCGCCCTATATTATTTCCGGCGTTTCGGGCGAAGGCGTGCGCGATCTGTTGCGCGCCGCCCATGGCGAGATTATGGCCAAGCGGGCGCGGGAAAAGGCAAGGAGCCAAGCCAAGCTTATGGGCGGCATTGATCCTGATGCGGATTGGAAACCGTGAACAGACTGAGCAGCGCCAAACGCATTGTCATCAAGATTGGCTCTGCCCTGGTGGTCGATCAGGGCAGCGGCTTGGCCGATCACGCCTGGCTGGCGGCCATTGCGGCCGATATTGCCCGGGTGCGCAAGCGCGGCCAACAGGTGCTGATTGTGTCGTCTGGCTCGGTGGCGCTTGGGCGGCAAAGGCTGGGGCTTGGCAGGCGCGCCGTCACCTTGCCGGAAAAACAGGCCGCCGCCGCTGCGGGCCAAAGCCGACTGATGCGAGCCTGGGAAGAGGCGTTTGAGCCGCACGACCTGATCACGGCCCAGATCCTGCTGACCCGCGACGATACCGAGATCCGGCACCGCTGGCTCAATGGCCGCGCCACGCTGGAGACGCTTTTGGCGCTTGGTGTTACGCCCGTGATCAATGAAAATGACACGGTCGTGACCGAAGAAATTCGCTATGGCGATAATGACCGCCTCGCCGCGCGGGTCGCCCAGATGATCGGCGCGGACCTGCTGGTGCTCTTGTCCGATATTGATGGGCTCTATACAGCCGATCCCCGCCGCGATCCGAGCGCCAAGCATATTGCCGTCGTGCATGAATTGACGCCGCAGATTGATGCCATGGCTGGCGGGGCCAATCTTGGTGATGGCGTTGGCACGGGCGGCATGGCCACCAAGCTGATCGCCGCCAAGATCGCGTCAAGCGCAGGCTGTGCCACGCTGATTACGCTGGGCAACCACCCCTCGCCCCTGCTCGCCGCCGAGGAGGGCGCACGCTCAACCCTGTTTGAGCCGACCACCACACCGGCAGCGGCCTATAAGCAGTGGATTGCCGGTTCGCTCGCACCCATGGGCGAGATTGCGATTGATGCTGGCGCGGCCAAGGCACTTCGATCAGGAAAATCACTTCTGCCTGCCGGGGTCACAAGGGTTGAAGGCCGGTTTGAGACCGGCGACTGTGTGGTGGTGCTGGGTCCAGATGGGCGCGAAATCGCGCGAGGCCTGATCGGCTATGACGCGCTTGAGACCGCCGCCATAATGGGTCGTCAGTCTGGCGAGATCGAGGCCTTGCTTGGCTATACGTCAGGCCCAACCCTGATCCATGCTGACGATCTGGCCTTGAGCCGAAACTAAAGGGTCAAGCCTGATGATCGGGTTTATCTTGCAAAACCCTGCGTCCCACGGCAAAGCCAAGGCATGAGCCCGTCAGATAATCCCCTAAGCGCCCAGATGTCAGCCATGGGCCAGGCCGCCCGGCGCGGCGCGGAAGCCCTGCGCCTGTCCGATGCCCAGACCCGAACCCTGGCCATAAGGGCCATGGCCGCCCGGCTGCGCGCGTGTTCTGCGCCAATCTTGGCCGCCAATGCCACGGATATGGCCGCAGCCAGAGACAATGGCGTCTCTGGTCCCATGCTCGACCGCCTGGCCCTGGATGCAGGGCGGCTGGAAGCCATCGCCGCCAGCCTGGAGGTCGTGGCCGCCATTCCCGATCCGCTTGGCGAGGTGATGAGCCATTGGACCCGGCCAAATGGGCTGGACTTTTCGCGGGTGCGCACCCCCATCGGCGTCATTGCCATGATTTATGAAAGTCGGCCCAATGTCACCGCCGATGCTGCTGCCTTGTGTATCCGGTCCGGCAATGCGGTGGTGTTGCGGGGCGGGTCTGAATGCCTGGCCTCAAACCTGGCCATTCATGCCGCTGTGGTCGAGGGGCTAGAGGCTGCTGGCCTGCCGGGTGAGTGTGTTCAGGCCGTGCCGACCCCAGACCGTGCCGCGGTTGGCCTGATCCTGGCTGGATTGTGTGATGAGCGCGGTGAGCGCTGCGTGGACCTGATCATACCGCGCGGCGGCAAGAGCCTGGTGGCCAGGGTTCAGTCCGAGGCCCGCGCCCCGGTGCTGGGCCACCTGGAAGGGCTTTGCCACACCTTTGTGCACGAGGCGGCTGACCTGACCAAGGCCTGCGAGGTGGTGGTCAATGCCAAATTGCGCCGAGTTTCGGTTTGCGGCTCGCTGGAAACCTTGCTGATCGACAAGGTTGCGGCCCAAACCCTTTTGCCGCCGATTGCTGCCGCCCTGATGGCCAAGGGTTGTGAACTGCGCGGCGATGCGGCGTCCATGGCGCTGGTCCCCGGCATGAGTCTCGCCACCGAGGACGATTGGCGCACAGAATATCTGGCCCCGATATTGGCTGTGCGGATTGTCGAGGGCGTGGCCGGTGCCGCCGACCATATCCGCCTCTATGGCTCTGGCCATACGGATGCGATCATTACCGAGGACAAGGCTGCGGCCGAGGCCTTTATCGCGGCGGTGGATTCAGCGATTGTTCTGGTCAATGCCTCAACCCAATTTGCCGATGGCGGCGAGTTTGGCTTTGGGGCCGAGATCGGCATTGCCACCGATAAGCTTCATGCCCGCGGCCCGGTCGGGGCCGAGCAATTAACGACCTATAAATATGTGGTTCGCGGGACCGGCCAGACGCGCCCCTAGGGCGGGCCGGGCCGCTGCCCTGCGTCCAGGTTTTCACCTGGAGCCGGGCATGCGGGTTGGTCTGTTCGGGGGCTCGTTCAATCCGGCCCATAGTGGCCATGTTCTGGTCGCCAAGACGGCCCTGACCCGGCTTGGGCTGGATCAAGTCCTGTGGCTGGTCTCGCCGCAAAACCCGTTAAAATCCTCAGACGAGACCGCCGATCTGGCCTTGCGCCTCGCCCAGACAAGGGCGCTGATCCAGCGCCGCACCCATGGTCGCGCCATGTCGGCCACCGATTTTGAGCAGCGCATTGGCGCGCGCTATACGATCGATACCCTGCGCGCCCTCAAGGCCAGGTTTCCCGGGGTTAAATTTGTCTGGATCATGGGGGCCGATAGTCTAGCCTCCTTGCATCGCTGGCGCGGCTGGCTCGATATTTTGGCCCTGATGCCGGTTGCCGTGATCGCCAGGCAAGGCGCCCTGATCCAGAGCCGCCTTGCCCCCGCCGCGCGGCGATTTGGCTTTGCGCAGCTTGCCTCAAGCGCCAGCCATAAGCTTGCCGACCATCAGACCCCGGCCTGGGTCTATCTAAATGTTCCCCTCGATCCGGCTTCCTCATCGGCCATCCGGGCAGACATGCGCGCGGTTAAGTCAGATTCAGATGGGCGATGACCAGGCCCATCAGATGTGATAGGGTTATCTTCCAAATCTTAAACACAAAGGAGTTTCACGCTGAATCGTGAGACCGCGCAAAGCGCGCCAGAGGCCCTGTCACCAATTGCCAGCGCCCCACACCATGATCTTTCCGTCTATCTGCCTGAAGGCCATGAGGTCACCTCGGTCGAGGAATTGATCTTGTCCAAGCTTGATGACGACAAGGCCGAAGACATTGTTTTTATAAATCTAAAAGACAAGAGCTCGGTCGCTGACAGCCTGGTGGTGGCCTCTGGCCGTTCGCACAGGCATGTCGGTGCCATGGCCGATCACCTGATGCGCGCCTTGAAGGAATCGGGTTTTGGTAAGGCCAGGGTTGAGGGTCTGCCCGGCTGTGACTGGGTGCTGATCGATGCCGGCGATGTGATTGTCCACCTGTTCCGGCCAGAAGTGCGCAGCTTTTATAATATTGAAAAGATCTGGTCGATCGAGCCGTCAGGCCATGTGACCCCCTCCAGCTAGTTCGCCAAGCGCCCGCCGGCTAGAGATCGCATGAAGATCACCCTCTTGACCATTGGCCGTCTTGGACCCGCGCCGGAGGCGGCCTTGGCACGGGACTATGCTGTCAGGGCCACAAACGGGGGCCGGGCGCTTGGGCTTGGACCGGTCGAGATTATCGAGCTTGAAAGCCGCAAGCCGGGCAAGGCCGCCGAGGCCGAGGCCTTGAGCGCCCAGATCGCGGCCCTGGGCCCGGCCTGGCTGGCTGTCTGTGACGAGCATGGCAAAGCCCACACGTCGCGGGATTTTGCGGCCCATATTGGCAGGCTGCGCGATGACGGCCACCGCCGCATGATTATAGTGATTGGCGGCGCTGACGGGCTTGATCCAGGCTTGATGAGCACGGCCCGCGAAAGACTGGCCTTTGGCATCCAGACCTGGCCCCATGCCCTGGCGCGGGTCATGCTGGCCGAACAGGTTTACCGCGCCACCACGCTGTTGGCCGGTGGCCCCTATCACCGCGACTAATTCACCTGCCTGCCACCTGTTGCGATTGACCGGTTTGGGTTATAAGTCGCTTTGATGCGCCGTGCACATTTTCTCCTTTTGAGCCTTTGTCTGACCTTTTCGGCGCATGCCGCAATGGGTGCAGCCCCGACGCGTCAGGAGATCGCCGCGCTTGAGGCAAGGGCCAAGGCCAAGGCCAAGGACAGCGCGGCCCTGCGCGCCCAGGCTGCAAAAACCCAGCGGGATCTGGCCCTAATGCGCGGCCAACTGGTCAGCCTATCGGCTGATCAGGCCCGCAGCGAGCAGATTGCCAATGATAGCCGCGAGCGTCTAATCGAGCTGAACCGCAGTCAGATCGCCTTGACCGGTGATATGCGGCGCAATCACGATCAGCTTTCGCGCTTATTGAGTGCCTTGCTGATTTATCGGCGCAACCCGCCGCCAGCCCTGATGGTGCACCCGCAAAATGCGCAAAAAGCGGTCCGCGCCGCCATACTGATCCAGGCCGTGACGCCAGAGCTTGAGCGTCGGGCCAAGACCTTTGCGGTCAGTGCCCAGGACATAGCCGCCCTGCGCCGCGAAACGATTGCCGCCAACCAGGCCCTGGCCGAAGCCGAGCGCGATATCGCCAATCGGCGGGCCCAGATGGCGGTCCTGATCCAAAACAAGGCAGCGGCAGAACGCTCAATCCGTGCAGATGCCGATCAGGCCGAGCGCGATTTTCAAAAACTCGCCGCAAAGGCTAGGTCATTGCGCGAGCTGCTTCAGGCCATACCCCGGCAATCTGGCGGGCCCAGTCGCGGCAATAGCGGACAAAACCTTGATGCTACAGACCTGTTTGGCCGCGCGCGCGGACTGGTCAGCCCTGTGGCCGGGCGCGTGATCCGCCGCTTTGGCCAAGGCGGCGGCGTGATCGGACGGTCAGAAGGCTGGACCTGGCGCGCTGAGTCCAATGCCACAGTGCGGGCCCCGGCCCAGGGCAGTGTCGAATATTCTGGCCCCCTGAAAGGTTGGGGCGAGGTTGTCATATTGCGCCTTGGTGGTCAGTATCATCTGGTATTGGCAGGCCTTGAAAGCACCAGTGCCCAGGCCGGACGCCGGTTTGCCGCCGGGGAGCCGGTGGGGCGGATGGGTTCAGGCGACCCAGAGCTTTACCTGGAAATCCGCAAGGACGGCGCGCCGATGGACCCCGCCCGCTGGCTCAAATCGGCATCCGCCCGTTAAGCCCCTGCCCGGGGATTGCGGTATTGAATAAGTTTTAACGCCGCAGCGTTTCAATCTGGTCTAGACTCTCAATCTGTGTCAATCGTCTCTGAAAAGACGTAAAGGCCCCTTAAGTCAAGGTCATCATGCGTAAAACTCTTCTGATCGGCGTTTCAGCCTTTGTTCTCGGCGCTGGGACCATGGCCTTTATCAATCAAGCGGCTGTGGCCTCGGTGCCCAGTAGTCGCGGCGACACGTTTCGCTTGCTCGAAATGTTTGGCGATGTGCTCGCCACGGTCCAGAGCCAGTATGTAACACCGGTTGATGACAAGAAGCTGATTGAATCAGCCATTGACGGCATGCTCACCGCGCTTGATCCGCATTCTGGTTATCTTAATGCAGAAAGCTTTGCCGACATGCGCGACCAGACGCGCGGGGCCTATGGCGGGCTGGGCCTGGAGGTGACGACCGAAGACGGGGTGGTCAAGATCATCTCGCCCATGGATGACACACCCGCCGCCCGCGCCAAGCTTCAGGCCGGCGACTATATTACCGCAATCGATAACCAAAGCCTGATCGGCCTTAGCCTGACCGCAGCGGTCAAACAGATGCGCGGCAAGCCGGGCGAAGCCATAACCTTGACCATTGTGCGCGATCGTGGCGATCCGTTTGACGTCAAGCTGGTGCGCGAGACCATCAATATTGTCTCGGCCAAGGCGCGCATGGAGGGCGAATACGGCTATCTGCGCGTCTCGGCCTTTAATGAAAAAACCGCAGTAGAGGCCGCCGCTGCCCTGCAAGGCATTATGAGCAAGAACCCCAAGATGAAGGGGCTGGTGCTGGACCTGCGCAATAATCCGGGCGGGCTTTTGGAACAGGCCATTGCCATTTCCGACATGTTCCTGGATGGCGGCGAGGTTGTGTCGCAGCGCGGCCGGGGCCCCAAAAACATTGATCGCTATAATGCACAAACTGGCGATGTGACCAATGGCCTGCCCTTGGTAGTCCTGATCAATTCCGGCTCAGCCTCGGCCTCCGAAATCGTGGCGGGTGCCTTGCAGGACCGCAAGCGCGCCGAGCTGGTTGGCCTGACCAGCTTTGGCAAGGGCTCGGTCCAGACCGTAATCCCCTTGCGCGGCGGTGCCGATGGGGCGGTCAAGCTGACCACGGCCAAATACTACACACCCTCTGGCCGTTCGATCCAAAAGACCGGGATTGAGCCGGACCTCGAAGTGGCCATGAGCCGCGAACAGGCCGAGATCCTGGCGAACCGCGCCTATCAGTTCAGCGAGGCCAGCTATTCCAATGCGCTGGATTCGCAAGAGGGCAAGACACGCAAGGGCGCCCATGCCCCCGCCGAAGTGCCGCCCACCAGCTTTGACACCAAGACCGGCGACTTCCAGCTGACCCGGGCCCTGGACGTGCTGAAAAATGGCAGCGTCGCCAAGACCCCCAAAATGCCGCCCCTACCCGCCAAACCGCGCCTGTCTGAACTGCTGGGCAGCAAGACCCCGGCGGGTGCAGTTGAGCCGATAAAGCCCAAGCCTTAAGGTCTGTCATACTTCCCTAAGGCCCATCGTTCGCAGTCCGCGACACGAAACTTCAGATTTATAGGCGCTTGTCAATACGGTAATATTACCGTATTGCAGGTAGTGTTTTTTTAACTAAGCTTGAGACCGCAGACTGAGACGCGGTGTCCAACAGTCGCACAGATGCAAGGAAAGGCATCCCAATGCGAGAGCTTACCTATGAAGAAATGGCCATGGTCACGGGCGGGTCGGTCGACCCTAAATACAATGACTATCCTTGGATGTTGAGCGGAACCTCAGGCAGCCCCACAACCGGACCCAATGGCGAGATAGGTTCAGTCGGCGAAACACTAATTTGTAGTCCGTCGGGTCATGACTGTACCGTGACGGCGGGAGGCCGCGGTGGAGCCGGTTATGGTGAGGCCGTATTTCAATGCTTTGCCGATAATTGGGGCGGCGATCTAAGAGACTCTGTGATGTGGGGATTAATCGGCGGCGGAGTCGCTGGCGCAATGACGGGCGAGGTTGCAGGATTTGGCGTGGGCGCATTCCCTGGTGCGGTGGCTGGTGGTACATTAGGAGCAATGGGCGGCGCGATTTACGGCCCACTAAGCACCGGATCACTCTGTATGATGTTCCCTAATAGATAGGGTGTACCGGTCAAGCGCAGTTCGCCGCGACTATTCAGGTTAGCCGCGCTTGACCATAGCGCTAGTCCCACCAGCACATCCCTCAATTAAGGCGGTGCAAAAATGAGACAAATGTATGTTTCAACGCCCAAATCGGCCTATGTAACGATTTTCGTGATAAACATGGTCGCCAATCTATTTTTAACGCATGTTTATAACTATCGATACTATGCACTACCACTTTGTCTAGTATTTGTAATTTTGCACGCATATGCATATGAAAAAGTTTTTCTGCGTGATGAAGACAGACGCTCGCTGGAAGAATTTTATAGAACGAAGTACGGATGGGTGCGCTTGGCAGCAGCCGGACCTCTAACATATTTGGTAATTTTTGCCCTTTATCTAGTATTGCATAATTTTAGATTTGACTGGTTTATGCCCTCGATACCAATAGTTCTATATTTGTTGATAAATGACCTTTTGAAATCTCATTTTAAAAAATCTAAGATAAACACTGGCTAGATTGGGATTTATAATATCGAACTGCTCACAATTGTTTTCGCAACCAATTTCCAAGGCTTCTTTAGTGATGGTTCCAACTCAAACGCCCATCCAAAATGACGCGAAGCCCGACCTAGGCCCGCCATTATCGGCCTTTGCTGTCGTTTTGCTTTTGCATTTCATAGCCTATTTTTGGATTTCAAACGTCCAAGATCAAAAAATCTTGCTTTTGGTAACATGCCTTACAATGATATTTCTGTATTCGCACATTGTTTACAACGTAAATTTTGCCGATGGCCAACCTAAAAAACATTGTTTACCAATAAGGCGGAAATTTATCATTGACGCAATCAGCTACCCGATAATTTATGTTTTTTTGCTATTCCTGCACTTTTACACACCCCTAATGGGTTTTGATATTTCCAAGCCAGCATCTATGCTTCTGATGTTTATGGTCTTTCATCGCATGGGCACAGCTAGTGAGCGGCGCAAGCGCAAGGTCGGTGCGAAAACCGATATTGGCACGTCCAACTCAGAAACGAAGTGACGCTAAAGTCTGGACGGGCCTAGACCCAGATATCCAACAAAGACCCCGGCCGGGCATAGCGCATTAGGGGCTCGGCCTCGGCGGGCTGGGGCATTGGGGCTGGGCGCGGGTTTGGCTGGGCCATGGCGGCAGCGGGGTTTGCGGGGGCAACCGCGCCTGGCTGGGCCTGTAGGGCCACCTCGAAAAACGCCCGGCGGGCGGCGGCGCGGGGGTCTTCGTTGGCGCGGCGCGCGGTGGGTGCGCCTGTGCTCAGCGGCAGGTTGAGATTGGGCGTGATCGGTTGGGGCAAGGGTCAGGACCTCAATGAGTGTCCTGTTTTTAGAAAACTATGGTTAGCGGGGGCTTAACGCAGCGCGGCGGCCTTTTCCAAAAATTGCTCAGCGGTTTCGGGCGTCATTGGTCCTGTATGTTTGGCCAATATGGTGCCGTCTGGAGCAACCAGAAAACTTTCCGGCACGCCCGATATGCCAAGGTCAAGCCCAGCCCGGCCATCGGTATCGGTCAGGACGGTTTCAAACGGATTGCCAAGCCTTGTCAGAAACTCGCGCGTATGGGTGGGCGTGTCCTTATACGCCACCCCGATCAGGGGTACGCCCTGGGCCTTGAGCGCCATCAAGACCGGATGTTCCTCAGCGCAAGGCGCGCACCAGGAGGCGAACATATTGACCACAACCGGACCAGGGCCGGTGACCTGACGCCGCGCCTCCAACAAGCTGATCCGTTCGCCGGTTTCCAGCCGCGCCATGATCCGTGCGGGCAAGGGCTTGCCGACCAGGGCTTCAGGCTTGATCTGGGGGTCGCGGTGCAGGCCATAGGCCAAAAACAGCACAGCCAGGGCCGCAAGGGCCGCAAGCGGCAAGAGGCTAATAATCCGCTTCATGGCGCGGGCTTTGCGCCCTGATGCGCCCGCGCGGCCTCAAGCGCCTGGACCTTTTTTTGCCAATAGCGGGCGCGCAGCACACTGTCGGCCACCATCCAGATCAGCACCAGGGCCGTTACAGCAAGCGCTGGCCAGATAAAGATTGCGTATTTGCCATAGTCAAGACCGGTCATGCTCATCCCGCCGCCTGAAGGGCCAGGCTTTGCGCCCGCTTGCGCCAGACCTCGGCCCGAATTCGCACCAGCCACAGCGCCCCAAACAGGGCCATATAGGCAAAGGCCATGACGCCAAGCGGCCATAGATACTCAGGCGGCAGGCTTGGTCCGCCCTTGCGAAACACCGAGGCTGGCTGATGCAATGTGTTCCACCAATCGACCGAAAACTTGACAATGGGCAGATTGATCAGGCCAACCAGAGCCAATATGCCACTGGCGCGCGCGGCGCGGGTCTCGTCATCAATCGCCGCCTGCAGGGCCATATAGCCGATATAGAACAAGAAAAGCACCAGAACCGAGGTCACGCGCGCATCCCAGGCCCACCATGTTCCCCACATGGGCCTGCCCCACAACATGCCCGTCACCAGGGCCAAAAACGTAAAGCCAGCGCCCAGAGGTGCACAGGCGCGCGCAGCCGCATCGGCCAGCACATGGCGAAACACCAGCCCCATCAGACTTGCCCCGCCCAGACAGGCATAACAGAACATGGCCATATAGGCGGCAGGCACATGGATAAACATCAGCCGCACCGTGGCACCTTGCTGATAATCCTCTGGCGCCGAAGCGCTTAGCCACAGGCCAATGCCGAGGAGACCCACGGCAATCACCGCAAGAACCGGCACGGCCCAGCGGGAAAAGGCCATAAAGCGTTGGGGATTGGCGAGCGCTTGAAACATGTGTCCTCGATACGACTCAAGACCTAGATCGGCAAGGGGTTGAAGCCAGGGGCGTCAGGATAGCGCATTGCGACAGGCCGCCGCCATGGCCACCGGGCCAAGCGCGACAGCCGCCAGACTATAGGCGGCCAAGAAGCCAAGCGCCGGTCGCCAGTCCAGGCCGCTGGCATAGGCATCAATCACGCCCGCGCCAAAAATCACCGGCGGCGCAAACAAGGGCAGGACGATGACGGCAATCAGGACCCCGCCGCGCCGACTTCCAAGGCTCAAGGCTGCGCCAATACCGCCCGTAAAGGTCAGGCCCAGCCCGCCGATCAGGGCGCTGATAAAGATCATCGGGACGAGGGACAGGCTGGCCCCCAGAGCCACCGCCACCACAGGGGCCAGCAAGGCTAGTGGCGCACCATTGGCCAGCCACTGGGCCAGCCCCTTGGCCAGGGCCACGGCCTCAAGCGGTGCAGGGCCAAGCGCCAACAGGTCCAGGGTTCCATCCTCAAAATCACGCTCAAACAAACGCTCCAGCGACAACAGACTGGCCAGAGCCAAGGCCAGCCAGGCCGCGCCCGGGGCAATGGCGGCCAACCGCGCTGGCGAGGCCCCAACCGCCAAGGGCAAAAGCGTCGCCACACAGGCAAAAAACGTCAGGGCCAGCACCGGGCCGCCGCCGCGCCCCCAGGTCTGACCAAGCTCGCGCCGAAACAAGATCCACAGCCCGCTCATGAAAACACCAGATCCATCCGGCGCACCGGTATGGGCAAGGGGTCATGCACAGCGGCGATAATCATGCCGCCAGCGGCCAGATGCTCGCCCATCAAATGGCCAAACAGGTGCCTGCGCTGGCTATCGAGCGGGGCCATGGGCTCGTCCAGCAGCCAAAGCGGCCTTGGACTGGCGATCAGCCGCGCCAGGACCAGCCTGCGCCTTTGTCCCGCCGACAGTTTGCGCACCTCCAGCTCCAAAAGCCGCTCCAGATCCAAAAGCTGGCAGGCGGCCCGGGCGCTGGCCTCAGAGCCGCCGGTCCAGCGCACCTGAAACAACAGCTCGTCCCAGGCCTTGCCCGCCGGTTTCAAACCATCCTGATGCCCCAGCAGATGAATGCCGCAGCTTCGCGCATCCTCCGGCTCCAGATCGCCCTGCGCGCCCTCAAACCGCACCGTGCCGCAATGCGGAACAATCAGACCGGCAATGGCGCGTAACAGGCTGGTCTTGCCGGCGCCATTGGCCCCGGTCAGGGCTAGGGCCTCGCCCGCGCACAGATCAAGGCGCAGCCGGTCAAATAGCAGCCTTTCGCCGCGCCGGATCGCCAGATCGTCCAGATGCAGAGCTATAATCATCCCCCCTTCTAGCCCAGCTTGGCCAAAGACATAAATGCGCGATTGTGCTGCATGGACGTAAAGCGCACTTGGGGGTATGAACACCCGGCCGTGCAAGGTGTACGCGGCGCAGAAGCGGACGCTGTGTGCCCGTTTCAAAAGCGCGCGATCTTGTTTCCGATACTCGGGCGGCCAAGGACAGCCCCAGCTTGGGGCTTAACCAGAGGATCGATTCGCCATGACTTCTCATGACAGTCTGAACACTCGCCGCGACCTGGTCGTGGGCGACAAGACCTATGCCTATTATAGCCTGCCCGCCGCAGAAGCCGCTGGCCTCGCTGGAATTTCACGTCTGCCCATGTCCATGAAGGTGCTGCTGGAGAACCTGCTGCGCAATCAAGACGGCGAAACCGTAAGCGAGGCGGACCTGCATGCCGTTGCCGCATGGCTGGTCAATAAGGGCACGGTCGAGCACGAAATCTCCTTCCGCCCCGCGCGAGTCTTGATGCAAGACTTTACCGGCGTCCCGGCCGTGGTCGATCTGGCCGCCATGCGCGATGCCATGACCCATCTGGGCGCGGACCCTGAAAAGATTAATCCCCTTACCCCCGTTGATCTGGTTATTGACCACTCCGTCATGGTCGATTTCTTCGGGGCCAAGGATTCGGCAGCCAAGAATGTGACGCGGGAATATCAGCGCAACCTGGAGCGTTACCGCTTCTTGCGTTGGGGATCTTCGGCGTTCAATAATTTCAGGGTCGTACCGCCGGGGACAGGAATCTGCCACCAGGTCAATCTGGAATATTTGGCCCAGACCGTCTGGACCGCCAATGAGGCAGGCGGCGCGGAACTGGCCTATCCCGATACGGTGGTCGGCACCGACAGTCACACCACCATGATCAATGGCCTGGCCGTATTGGGTTGGGGCGTGGGCGGCATTGAGGCCGAGGCCGCCATGCTGGGCCAGCCCATCCCCATGCTGATCCCCGAAGTGATCGGCTTTAAGCTATACGGCGCCATGCCCGAAGGGGCCACTGCCACGGATCTGGTCCTGACCGTGACCCAGATGTTGCGCAAAAAGGGCGTGGTCGGCAAGTTTGTCGAGTTTTACGGTGAGGGCGTCACCGCCCTGACCCTGGAAGATCAGGCGACGATTGCCAATATGGCGCCCGAATATGGCGCGACCTGCGGCTTCTTCCCGGTCAGCCGGGCCACGATTGACTTCTTGTCGGCGACAGGCCGCACGCCAGAGCGCGTTGCCCTGGTCGAGGCCTATGCCAAGGCCCAAGGCCTATGGCTTGAGCCGGGTGCCGATGAGCCGGTATTCAGCGACACGCTTGTGCTGGATCTGTCGAGCATTCAGCCCTCCATGGCTGGCCCCAAGCGCCCGCAAGACCGGGTCCTGCTGGCCGAATCCGCCGCCAAGTTTGCCGAAGCCCTGGCCGGGGAATTTGGCAAGCCGGGCGAGCAGGCCCGCGTCCCCGTTGCCGGTGAGAAATTTGATCTTGGCCATGGCGATGTGGTGATTGCTGCCATTACCTCCTGCACCAATACCTCCAATCCCAGCGTCCTGATCGCCGCTGGTCTGGTGGCAAAAAAGGCCAATGCCTTGGGCCTAAAGTCCAAGCCCTGGGTCAAGACCTCCCTGGCCCCAGGCTCGCAGGTTGTGACCGATTATCTGACCAAGGCGGGCCTGACCGAGCATCTGGATGCGCTTGGCTTTAATCTGGTCGGTTATGGTTGCACCACCTGTATCGGCAATTCCGGCCCCCTGCCTGAAGCGGTGTCCAAGACCATTCAGGACGGCGATCTGGTGGCGGTATCGGTCCTATCGGGCAATCGTAATTTTGAGGGCCGGGTCAATCCCGATACCCGCGCCAATTACCTAGCCTCGCCCCCCCTGGTGGTGGCCTATGCCTTGGCCGGCACCATGAGCCTGGACCTTGCCACCGAACCCTTGGGCACAGATAAGGATGGCAATCCGGTCTTTTTGAAGGACATTTGGCCAAGCACAGCCGAAATCGCCGAGATCCAGCGCAAGGTCGTGACCAATGCCCTGTTCAAGGCTCGCTATAGCGACGTCTTCAAGGGCGACAAGCACTGGCAGGCGATCAAGGTCTCTGGTGGTCAGACCTATGGCTGGGAAGGCGAGTCCACCTATGTGCAAAACCCGCCCTATTTCACCGATATGAAGATGACGCCCTCCAGCATTACCGATATTGCCGAGGCGCGTATTTTGGGCATGTTTGGCGATTCCATCACCACTGACCACATCTCCCCCGCCGGATCGATCAAGGCCTCGTCGCCTGCCGGTCAATACCTGATCAATAACGGTGTCGAGCCGCTAGACTTTAACGGCTATGGCGCGCGTCGGGGTAATCACCAGGTCATGATGCGCGGCACCTTTGCCAATATCCGCATCCGCAACAAGATCACGCCCGAGATTGAGGGCGGTGTGACCAAGCATTTCCCATCGGGCGAAACCATGTCCATCTATGACGCGGCCATGCGCTATCAGGGTGAACACCGCCCCTTGGTGATCTTTGCCGGCAAGGAATATGGCACAGGCTCGTCACGCGACTGGGCAGCTAAGGGCACCAAGCTTTTGGGCGTTCGAGCCGTGATCGCTGAATCGTTTGAGCGAATCCACCGCTCCAACCTGGTCGGCATGGGCGTATTGCCTCTGCAGTTCAAGATTGAAGGCTGGCAAAAGCTGAACCTGATCGGGGATGAGATTGTCTCGATCCGCGGGCTGGCCGATGTCTCACCGCGCAAGACCCTCACGGTCGAGCTCTACCGGCCTTCCGATGGTCGCGTGGCGCGCTTCCCCGTGATTTGCCGGATCGATACCCCGACAGAGCTTGATTATTTCAAGAACGGTGGCGTGCTCAACTATGTGCTGCGCAATCTGGCGAAGGACGCCAGCCAAGGCTAGAACGACCGCTGCACCGGAGAGATTCTTCGGTGCAGCGGCCTCCTCACGAGATAGTGACGGGCACAATTGGTCAAACATGTCTTAAGTGCAGAAGATGCGATCTGTTAAGACCCTTTTGATTGGACTTTGGAGTTACCTGGTACTCGCGACCGGGTCACCGGCCTTGGCCAAGAGCCCCTTGGTGGTGGAATTGTTCACCAGCCAGGCCTGTGCCTCATGCCTTGAAGCCAACAGCATTATTCACGACCTGAACAAGCAGACCGATATTATTGGCCTGACCTTTGCGGTCGATTATTGGGACTATCTGGGTTGGCACGACAGCTTCGCCAAGGCCGCCTTCACCGAGCGCCAAAAGGCCTATATGCGCAAACTTGCTGCGGGTGAGGTCTATACGCCCCAGATCGTGGTGAACGGAACGGCGCAGGTCGCCGGGACCAAACCGGACAAGGTCGAGCGCCTGATCGCGGCCGCCAAGCGCAGGCCCCCGAATTCACCGCGCCTAAGCCTGACCGGAACGCAACGCCTAGCCGTCGGGCGCGGCGCGCTGCCACGGGGCGGGGCGGAGATCTGGTTGGTCAGTTATGAGCCGCAGCAACAAGCCGTCGAGGTCAAGCGCGGCGAGAACCGTGGCAAGACGGTTGTCTATACCCATGCGGTGCGCGAACTGGTGCGACTAGGCAATTGGCGCGGCAAGTCCAAAACCTTTGCCCTGCCCAAGGCCACTTCTGACGGCCTTGAGCGTCTGGTGCTTGTTCAAGGCAGCCGCGGCGGGCCGATTGTGGCGGCAATGAAACTCAAGCCTTCCTCCTCCTCCAGGCCCGAAAATGCAAAATATCCCTGAACTGCTGCGACTTGGCTCTGGTGACAGCGATTAAATTCCGGTCTAATTCTTCAAGATCATGCCGCGTCACACAGGCGCGGCAAAGGGGGAAGACATGACGACTGTGACCGCACACGGTATGGCCCAAGACCGGTTTATTGGCGTTCGCCAAACCTTTGAGGCCAATCTCAACAATGATGCCGATATTGGTGCAGCCTATACGGCCACCTTGAACGGCGAGACCGTCATTGATCTATGGGGCGGCTTTGCGGATGCGGCCAAGACCCGCCCTTGGGAAAAAGATACCCTGGTCAATGTCTATTCAACGACCAAGACCATGACCTTTTTGGTCGCCCTCATGCTGGCCGATCGCGGCCTGCTGGACTTCGACGCGCCTGTCGCCAAATATTGGCCCGAATTTGCCGCCAATGGTAAGGCCGGCGTCAAGGTCAGCCATTTGATGGGCCATTCGGCGGGCCTGTCGGGCTGGAAAGAGCCCTTGGTTCAAGCCGACCTCTTTGACTGGGAAAAGGTCACAAGCCTGCTGGCCGCCCAAGCCCCCTATTGGGAACCGGGAACTGCGCCGGGCTATCATGCCATTACCCAGGGCTATCTGATTGGCGAGGTGGTGCGGCGTATAACGGGTCAGACCCTTGGAACCTTTTTCCGCAAGGAGGTTGCAGAACCCCTCAATGCCGACTTCCATATCGGCATGGGACCAGAGCATGACCACAGGGTGGCGGACCTCATTCCGCCGCCTCGGAGCGGGTTTTCCGCCGATGGCGAGGACAATGATCTCACCATCAATATGTCGACCAATCCCATGATTAATCCGCTCGATACCCGCACGCGCGCTTGGCGCGCCGCGGAAATTCCAGCGGCGGGGGGCCAGGGCAATGCCCGCTCGGTTGCTGAAATCCATACCATCTTGGCCAATGGCGGCATCGCCAAGGGCAAGCGCTTCTTGTCCGAGGCCGGTTGCCGCAAGGCGCTTGAGATACAGATCGAGGGCAAGGATATGGTTCTAGGCATGCCCGTGCGCTATGGCATGGGCTTTGGTCTGGCCTCCGAAGTAATGCCGCTGCCAAATGCCAGCTGCATGTATTGGGGCGGGTATGGCGGCTCGTTGATCATTATCGATATGGATGCCCGCGCCACCTATGCCTATGCCATGAACAAGATGGCCGCGACCACCGCCGGTGATATGCGCGCCTTTAGCCTGGTCATGGCCACCATGCAGGGCATGATGGCCTAGGGCTTTTGTGGCGTTAAACCCGCAGCATCAGGCCGCCATCAACGCCCAAGGCCTGGCCGGTGACAAAGCCGCCATCATCCGAGGCAAGAAACAGGGCAGCTCTTGCAATATCGATTGGCGCGCCCAGCCGCTTCAAGGCCGCCTTCTTGGCCCAGATGGTGGCAATATCTGGGTTTTCAAAGCTGGCTGCCGTCATGCCGGTATGGATGGCCCCTGGCAGAATAGCATTGGCCGTCACCCCATGACGGCCCAGCTCGAGGGCCAGATTATGCATCAGGCCCACCACACCTGCCTTGGTGGCGCTATAGGCGGCCAGGCCATGATCGGTGAACCTGGCCATGATGCTGGCTGTGGCAATAATCCGGCCATAGGGCGAGGTGATCAGGTGCGGAATGGCGGCGCGGCTCAAACGAAACACGGCGCGCAGATTTACCGCAACCGTGCGGTCAAACAGCTCGTCGGTCATCTCAGCCGCCGGGGCACCGCCGCCAATTCCGGCATTATTATAGACCACGTCAAGCTTGCCAAAGGCCTCTAGGGCCGCAGCAATAATCGCATCGGGCGCGCCCTCATCGGTGATATCCATGCCAAGCCCGGCAATTTCGCCCTGAAAGCTAAGATCGGTGCCAGGCCGGTCAATGGCCAAGACCTTGGCACCCTGCTCAGCAAACAGTTCCGCCGTAGCGCGGCCAATGCCCGAGGCTGCGCCGGTAATGATACAGGCCCGGCCTGCCAGCCGCCCGGTTCCGAAATTGCTCATAATGTTTCCCCTATTCAGTATTGTTGCAAACAACATGAAGCCCGCACGGCTCGGGGGGAAGACCATGCGGGCTATTTATGTGCTTTTTTGCCTTAAGGGGGGAAGGCAAAAGCGTCGACCGGGCGGGACCAAAAATCCGGGGGCTGGGGGGGCTGTTCAGGTTCCGGGACCTTCTGGCTTCCAACCGGTCGACAAGGGCAATATGCTGGACCAAACAGGCGCGTCCGCGACCGAAATAAGGTCATTTCAAGGCTTTATCGGCGGGGCCTGTCGAATGCGCCGCCCCAGTGTCTAATCGGCAACGGCTTTTGACCTTGCGCAATTTCACGCTAGATTTATGCCATGACCCCAGAGCCGCCCCAAGCCCCCTACACCCCGATTATATTTTTCGAGCGCAAAGAGCTTGATAGGCTGCTGCGCCTCTATGGGCGCATGGTGGCGTCTGGCGAATGGCGCGATTATGCGATTGATGGCCTCAAGGACAGCGCCGCCTTCTGCGTGTTCCGCCATGCCGCCGAACAGCCGCTCTATCGCATAGAAAAGCGCCCCGCCCTGGCGCGCAAGCAAGGGGCCTGGGCTGTGATTGGCCAAGGCGGCATGATCCTCAAGCGCGGGCACGAACTCGAACAGGTGTTGAAAATCTTTGATAAGGGCCGGTTCGCCGTCGTCGATTAGGCACAGAAAAGGCCCCGACCCACCGCCGGGGCCAAGCTTGCGGTTTGCGGTCCGGTTCGATTAACGGAGGGTACCGAGGATCGAGAGCAGGAACTGGAACAGGTTGATAAGGTTCAGGACACCAAAACCGGTCGCAAGCCCCAGGCGCGCAGGGCCCCCAAGCTCGTCGCAACCCCCATGGCCGCCTTATCACCGCCCGACTCGCAATAGATCATTTTCAGGTGCGGGGTGTCATAGGCGGTCAGACCTGCAAAGACCATTACGCCGACAATATTGATCATAAAGGCCTGGATCGAGAAGACAGCAAACGGCGCGGCTAAGAATAGGCCCAGCAGGCCAATAATCAGCAAGCTTCCAAGCCCGGTTAGGGCTTTCTTGGTGGCATAGCCAACAAGGCTAAGGCCGCCAAAGGCGGTCGCAATAATCAAGAATGTCAAGACCACCGAAACGCCCGTATAGCTTAGTATAACCAAGCCTAGCGACGCGCCTATGAGCGAAACAAGGCTCCAATAGACAAGGCTCGCAGTCTTTTGGGTCAGGTTCCGACTGGCAAAGATGCAGACTAGGACTAAGGCTGCTGACGCGGACGAAACCAGCGCGCCCAAAACGCTCAAACTGGCAGGCCAACGCTCCGCCGTCTGGAACATTAAGTCTTGCACGGGCGGGTAGCTGGAGGTCAGATAGGCCGCTGCCGCTGACACAAGCATGCCCAGTGCCAGCTTGTTATAGACGCCCAGCATGTATGTACGCAGGCCCGCATCCAAAGACATGTCGGCATGACCCATTGGGGTTGGTCGCACGCTGTCGATCATCGATGTCAATCCTTGTCAGCACGCGCGGGCCAAGCGCATGAGTCATATTGGTACAGATTTGCAAATGTGCAAGGCGCTCGTGCATCTGGCTGAGTACCACCGCCGGGCGCTAGCAGAACACAGAGGTCGATGGCCAGCGGCACAAAAAAGGCCCCGACGCACCGCCGGGGCCAAGCTTGCTGTTTGCGGTTCGGTTCGATTAACGGCGGGTGCCGAGGATCGAGAGCAGGAACTGGAACAGGTTGATAAAGTTCAGATAGAGGCTCAGAGCGCCAAAATTGGTCGCAACCCCCATGGCCGACTCGTCGCCGCCCATCTCGTAATAGCTCATCTTCAAGCGCTGGGTGTCATAGGCGATCAGGCCAGCAAAGATCAGGACACCGGCAATATTGACGATAAAGGCCATGGCTGTGGACTTCAGGAAAATATTGACCACCGAGGCTAGGATCAAACCAATCAGGCCAATGATCAGGAAGCTGCCGAACGCGGTCAGGTCCTTCTTGGTGGTATAGCCGACCAGGCTAAGGGCACCAAACGCGGTTGCCGTGATCAGGAAGGTCGAGACCACAGAAGCGCCGGTATAGATCAGCATAACCACGCCCAGGGACGCGCCCATTAGCGCCACAATGGTCCAATAGGTGATGCCTGCCGTCTTTTCGGTCGGGTTACGAATGGCAAAGCCGGAAAACAGGATAACAGCCAGTGGGGCAAAGGAAACAACCATGCCCAAAATGGTCATGCCGGCAAACTTGCCGTCCACGGTCCGGAACAGTAATTCTTGCACGGGCGCGAAGCTGGAGGTCAGATAGGCCAGTGCCGCTGACAAGAGCAGGCCCAGCGCCACCTTATTATAGACGCCCAGCATGAAGGTGCGCAGGCCCGTGTCCACCGACATGTCGGCGCGATCCATAGGGATCGGTCGGGCATAGCCGCGGTTAAGGTCGCTCATCGATGTCATGCCTTGTTCAAAACGCCCAAGTCGGACGCAGGTGATATATTGGTGCAAATCTTTAATTGTGCAAGGACCCGCGCCAAAGCTTTAATGAGATTTGCAAATTTCCGCTGCGGTCATTGCCTTGAACATCCGTTTGACCCAAAACCGTCGCCAAGCCATCTAGTTTAAGACCGCACGGCGGCCAGGGGAAGATATGGATTACACACAATTGGGCCGGACAGGCCTTCAAGTCTCGCGCATCTGCCTGGGTACCATGACCTGGGGTGAGCAGAACACCGAGGCCGAAGGTCATGAACAGATGGATTATGCCCTGGATCAGGGCATTAATTTCTGGGACACGGCCGAAATGTATGCTGTGCCGCCGCGCCCTGAGACCCAAGGCTCGACCGAGCGGATTATCGGTACCTGGTTCAAGGCCAGCGGCAAGCGCGACAAGGTCATCCTCGCCAGCAAGATTGCAGGTCGCAGCCCGATGAGCTGGACCCGCGATAATGAGTCCATGACCCGCCACACCAAGGCGCAAATCGATGAGGCGGTTGAAAAATCGCTTAAGCGGCTGCAGACCGACTATATCGACCTTTATCAGATGCATTGGCCGGATCGCGGTTTGCGGGTATTTGGCGGCATGACCTATGCTGATTATCCGATTGATTTTGAACCGTTTGAGGAGATTTTGGCCAATCTTGGTCGCCATGTCGAAAAGGGCAATATCCGCCATATCGGCGTGTCGAACGAAAGCCCCTGGGGCGTGATGAAGTTCGTCGCCGAGGCTGAAAAACACGGCTTGCCGCGCATAGCCTCGATCCAGAACGCCTATAATCTGGTCAATCGGGTGTTTGAGCTGGGCCTGGCCGAGATCGCCATGCGCGAAGATGTCGGGCTTTTGGCCTATTCGCCCCTGGGCCAGGGCTATTTGTCCGGCAAGTACCAGAACGGTGCCATGCCCGAACGCTCGCGCAAGCAATTGTTCAACCGCCTGCAGCGGTATGAAGGCCCCGGTGCCGATGTCGCCATCCAGAGCTATATGGACCTGGCCGCAAAGCTGGGCGTATTGCCGGAAACCCTGGCCATCAAGTTCTGCGACACGCGGCCGTTTGTGACCTCGACCATTATCGGCGCGACCACCATGGATCAGCTCAAGATCGATATTGAGGCGTTCAAAATGGTCTGGACCAGCGATATCGAAAAGGCCGTCGGGGCCCTGCATTATAACCAGCCCAATCCCTGCCCCTAAGGCCAAGGATAGGGCCCTTATCGGAGCCAAGCCTTGATACGTCTGTTTGCGGCTCTGGCCGTGCCCGATGGGCTTGGCCAAGACCTTGTTCTGCGCCAGACCGGTCTGGCCGGGGCAAGGTGGCATGCTCCCCAAGCCCTGCACATCACCTTGCGGTTTTTCGGCGAGGTCGATGAGGCCACGGCCCAGGATCTCGATCTGGAACTGGCCAAGGTCGCAGCCCGGACGGCGGACAAGCCGCTAGCCTTAAGCCTGAGCGGTGTCGGGGTCTTTAGCGAGGGGGACCGGTTCAAGGCGGTCTGGGCGGGGCTTGACGCAAATGAGGCCTTGCAGGTCCTGGCCGCGCGCTGCGAATCTGCGGCCCGGCGGGCCGGGCTTGAGGCCAATAAGCGCAAATACACGCCGCATATCACCCTGGCCTATTTGAAAGGCGCAGACCCAGCCGCCGTCACGACCTGGCTGGCCGATCATGCGCTTTTGCGCTCAGAGGTGTTTTCACCGCGCCAATTTGGCCTCTATTCCAGTTGGCGCACGCCGCAAGGCTCGCGGTACACGCTGGAGCGCGTGTACCGGTTCTAGGACTTTTAAGCCGCCGCTGCCGCCTCGCCGGCCAGCACCCGGCTGACCGCATTGACCACGGCGCCGATGCGCAAGGAAGCCTGGATATGGGTATTGGGCAGATTGTGCTTGCGCAGCTCTGCCTCGTGGCTGTCTAGGCACATGCCGCAGCCATTGATCGCTGAGACCGCCGTGCTCCAGAGCTCGAAATCGACCTTTTCAACGCCCGGATTGGCCAGGATATTCATGCGCAGCTTGGCGGGCAGGGTCTGGTATTCGGCATTGGCGATCAGATGCAGGGCGCGGTAATAGACATTATTCATGCCCATAATTGCGGCCGCCGCCTTGGCCGCCGTCAAGGCGTCTTCGGACAGACCGCCAGCGCGCGCCGCCGCCTCAAGCGTGCGGATCACGACCGGTTGGCCAATCGCATGGGCCGAGGCAACAAAACAGCCCCATTTTTGCTGATCCGTCAGCAGGGTTTCCGCCGCCAGGGACGACAGGTTCAGGCTCAGATCCTTGGCATAGGCTGGCAGGGCAGCGCGCAAATCATCCATCGACATGGGGAAAATCCTTTTAGAGAAGAGGAGGGGGAGCGACCCCAAAGCCACACACACAGGCTTTGGGGCCTTGGTCATCTAGGCCTAGAGCGTTGAGCCGCCGACCTGGCGGTTGCAGGGGCAAAGCTCATCGGTCTGAAGCGCGTCCAGCACCCGCAGGGTGTCGGAAGGATTGCGGCCAACATTCAGATTGGTCACATAGACGTGCTGAACCGTATTATCGGGATCGACCACGTAGGTGGCGCGCAGGGCCACGCCACCTGCCTCGTCGAGAATGCCCAGCTGACGGGCAAACGCGCCGCCATTATCGGCAAACGACCAGATTGGCAGCTTGTTCAGATCGCTGTGATCGCGCCGCCAGGCCAGCTTGCAGAACTCATTATCGGTCGAGCCGCCGAGCACCACCGCATCACGATCCTCAAACTCCTTATGCAGGCGCGCAAATTCGGCAATTTCGGTCGGACAGACAAAGGTAAAGTCTTTCGGATAGAAGAAGATCACCTTCCACTTGCCGGGGAAGGAGGCCTGGGTCAGGTCCTCAAAGGCGCTGACGCCGCCTTCTTCGTGGTTATTAAAGCCTGGCTTGACGCCAACAATCTTGAAGTCTGGAAGAGTTTGGGTAACGCCCAACATGGCAATGGCTCCTGGGGAGGAAAAACACACGCGGCTGACCGGGTGGCCCGCCGCAGGGCGCAGATAGCGCTCAATCGGCACAAAGAGCCAATCAATAGTTTTTGAATTTGATATAGAAATCCTCTATGGTGGGTGCATGTTGCCCTCTCTAAGACAATTGCAATACCTCAAGCTCCTGGCCGAGCATGGCTCTTTCAGCCGTGCCGCCGAGGCGGCCTATGTCACCCAGCCCACCTTGTCGGCGGGAATACAGGAGCTGGAAAAAATACTCGGCGCGCCGGTCGTAGACCGGGCGCGCTCGGGCGTGATCTTAACCGCAGTCGGGGAAGATGCGGTGCGCAGGGGCAGCGAGATACTGGCCCAGGCCGAGGATATGGTCCAGGCCGCCATGAGCGCAGGCCAGCCCCTGTCGGGCCGGTTTAGGCTGGGCGTTATCCCAACCATTGCGCCTTTCTTGCTGCCAAGGGTCCTGCCGATCTTGCGGCAGAAATTCCCCAAGCTGCGGCTGTTTTTGCGCGAGGACATGACGCAAAAACTGGTTGCGGGTTTGAAATCTGGGGCCCTGGATGCCGCCTTGATCGCCCTGCCCTATGACACGGCGGGACTTCGCACCGCCAGGGTCAGTGATGATGAATTGCTCGCCGCGCTTCCGCCCGATCATCCGCTAGGGCATGGCGGGCCGGTCTCCATGGCCAGTATTGATAGCGACGACCTGATCTTGCTTGAGGACGGGCATTGCTTTCGTGACCATGCCCTGGCCGCCTGCGGACTGGAACCGGGCAAGGCAGGCACAGAGGGCAATTTCGCCGCCACCTCCTTGCATACCCTGGTCCAGATGATTGGCTCTGGGCTTGGCGTATCGCTCTTGCCGGCCATGGCTGTGGAATCGGGTCTGGCGGAACGCGCCAGCGTCACTGTGCGCCCGCTTGGCCGCATCGGCAATGAGGCCGCACCCTCGCGCGAAATCGTTGTGGCCTGGCGCGCAGGCTCCAGCCGCGCCGTCGAGGGCCGCCTCTTGGCCGAAGCCCTACAGGTCTAGGCGCTGCAACTCGCCCCGCCCAGCACGCAAAACTTGGCACAATGGGGGTGGTTAAGGGCAACCGTGCCCAAGGCCCCGGCCAGATTACTGGCCAGTTCAAATTGCGGATCATAGGGCAAAAGCGTGCAGGCAATCACGGCAGGCCTTGCCGCGCCCTTTCGCTTAACCACCATGCGGCTGGATGCGCACATGACCTCGGACGGGTCCTTATGCAATAGGCCCCAACAGGCCGTGGTGATTTCGGGCACATCGACCCTTGCATCCATTTCGGGAAACAGGACCAGGTGCGCCGGGCTATTGGCATCAATGGCCAGGCCCAGCCGCCCAAACAGGGCCTGATAGCCCGTCCTTGCCACCGTCATGTCCTCATCGGCCAGGCTTCGTCCCGCCACGGCCAAACCAAAGCCATGCTCGGCCAGCCAGGTCAGGCCTTGCAAGGCCTTGTCCCAACTGCCCGCCCCGCGTTCGGCCTCGTGCACAGGGCCGGTATAGTGATCAAGACTAACCCGCAGGGTCAGTTGGTCGCCAAATCTAGCCTTGAGCGCCAAAAGGGCGTCTTTTTTGTGGTCCATCGGCTTCATGGCATTGGTCAGGACCAGCACCTTAAAGCCCCGCACCAAGGGGGCCTCGATCAGGGCGATAATGTCGGGGTTCATGAACGGCTCGCCGCCGGTCAGGCCAATTTCCTCGGTGGCAAGTCCCAGCGCCGCGATCTGGTCCAGATAGGCCAATTGCTCAGCCGCCGTCAGATAGACAAGAGCATCATGGGTCGGCGAGCTTTCAATATAGCAGTTCAAACAGGCCAGATTGCAAAGCGTGCCGGTATTGAACCAAAGCGTCTTTAAGCCCCCCATGGCGACGCTAGCCCGCGCCTCGCCCTTGGCGGTCAGCAATGGATCGCGAAACTTGGCAGGATTGAGCAGCGGTGGCTCGGCCAGCACAAAGGGCGAGTGGGGCAGTATCTGGTTCACTAAGGCCTCAATCCATCAGTTTTCGGGTCAGATAGGTAAATTCCAGACTGACCCGCTTGGCCACCTCTTTGAGATTGGCCGCCGCACTATGGCCGCCATCGGTGTTTTCATAATAGAAGAAGGGCAGGCCCATGGCCTGCATCCTGGCCGCCATCTTGCGCGCATGGGCTGGATGGACCCGGTCATCCTTGGTCGAGGTGACAAAGAAGGGCTCTGGATAGGTCACACCGGCTTTTAGATTATGATAGGGCGAAAGCTGCTTTAAAAACGCGCCCTCAACCGGGTCGGCTGGATCGCCATATTCATCCACCCAGGACGCGCCAGCCAAGAGCTGGTTATAGCGCAGCATGTCGAGCAAGGGCACCTGGACCACGACCGCGCGCCAAAGCTCTGGCCGCTGGGTCAGTTGCACGCCCATCAAGAGCCCGCCATTGGAGCCGCCCTGAATGCCCAGATGCAGCGGCGACGTGATCTTGCGGGTGATCAGGTCCTCGGCCACGGCGGCAAAATCATCATAAATCGCCTGGCGCTTGGTCTTAAGGCCAGCCTGATGCCAGGCCGGGCCAAATTCGCCGCCGCCGCGAATATTGGCCAGCACATAGACCCCGCCGCGCTCAAGCCACAGCTTGCCGGTCAGGCCCGAATAGGCCGGGGTCATGGAGACCTGAAACCCGCCATAGGCATAGAGCAGGGTTGGGGCCGTGCCATCCAGCACCAGAGCCTTTTTGCGCACGACAAAATAAGGGATCTTGGTGCCGTCTTTTGAGGTTGCCTCAAATTGCTCAGTCACCAGGTCAGAGGCATCAAACCGCGCAGGGGCGGCCTTGACCTCGGACAGGCTAGCCGCATCCGCATTGCCCAGCCACAGGCTGGTGGGGCTAAGAAAGCTGGTGACCGAGACAAAGACCTGGTCATTAAGGTCATTGGCCGAGACCAGACCAAGACTGGCATTTTTCGGCAGGTTCAGGGCCTGGCCGCTCCAACCCTTGGGCCCGTGCGCATAGGACCAGACCTCGCCAACCACATTGGTGGTCATGGTCACGAGCAAGCGGTTTCGGGTCGTGGTGACGCCCTCGATCGATTGGCGAGCATTGGGGGCTAGGATCAAGACCGGATCCATCGCTTTTGGATCGCCAATCGCCTTGGCCAGATCAAAACTGATCAAGGCCCCTTGGGCAAAGGCCTTGCCATTGGGCGCTGTCCAGGCCTCTTCCAGCGTGAATATGGCCTGGCCATCCAGATAGGCTTGGAAGCTGGACTTGGTGGGAACGAGCAGCCGCACCGAACCCTTGGGCGTCAGTATGTGCACTTCGCTGTCGAAAAAGCCGACAGCGCGGGTGACATAGTCCGCGACATGCCTGCCATCGGCATCGCGGATCACGCCCGGCCAGACCCCGACATCGCTCTTGGTCCCGGCAAAGACTTCCGTTGCCTGACTAAGGGCCTGACCACGTTTCAGCCGCTTGATCACAAAAGGATAGCCTGACTCCGTTACCAGGCCCGGTGTCCATTCGCGCCCGACCAGCAGCGTGTCCTTGTCGATCCAGGCCGCCTGCTGCTTGCCTGCAGGCAGGGCAAAACCGTCCTTTACAAAGGCCTTGGCCGCCGTATCGAATTCGCGCACCTCGACCGCATCCTTGCCACCATCGGACAGGGACACCAAACACAGGCGCTCTTCGGGGGCTAGGCAATTGCTGCCCTTATAGACCCAGTTGGCCGCCTCTGACTTGGAAAGGGCATCAATATCGAGCACGGTTTCCCATTGCGGGGTCTTGGTGCGATAGCTGTCTAGACTGGTGCGCCGCCAAACCCCGCGCACAGCGTCCTTATCCTGCCAGAAATTATCAATCCCGCCCGCCCGAAACGACGGCATGGGTACCCGGTCTGAGGCATTGACAATCTTCAAGGCCGCCGTATGCAGGGCCTCATAGCGCGGGTCGGCCTGCAAGGCATCCAGACTGCGCTTGTTTTCCGCGGCCACCCAATCCAGCGCCGTCTTACCCTCGACCTCTTCAAGCCACAGGAGCGGATCAGATGCAGCATCGGTCATGGCGGCGGCCTTAGGGGTCAAGGATTCAGAATGGGCCTTCATAGACGGTGTAACCATGCTGGCCAACAGGGCGGTTACAAATAGGGCCAGGGGCGAAAACTGGGGCATAAGCATCCTCCGAACTTGGCAAACTGACAAAAATCAAACCCAGACTAGGCGATTGCGCGCCTCAGGCAAAGGGGCGAGGTGGTTGGCGGGTGCAAGTTTAGCGCAACTGGCCTATATGTGGCCTCATGACCCACCGGTTTGTCAAAATGAATGGCCTTGGCAATGATTTCATTGTCGTTGAGGCGCGCCGCCAAGCCTTCTTGCCAGATAGCGATACTGTGCGTGCGCTGGCCAAGCGCCAAGGCGGCATTGGCTGTGATCAATTGATCGCCCTGGAGCCCTCGGCCCGGTCCAACGTGTTTATGCGCATCTGGAATGCCGATGGCAGTGAGGCTGGGGCCTGCGGCAATGCCACGCGCTGTGTTGGCCAGATCTTGCTAAATGAGACCGGCGCGGCCCAGGTCAGCATAGACACGCTTGGCGGCGTCCTGATCGCTCGGCGCGGGCCTGATGATACCGTGACTGTGGATATGGGCAGGCCTGGACTGGACTGGTCGCAAATCCCGCTGGCCCGCGCCATGGATACCCGCGCCCTCGACCTAGAGGCAGGCCCCGGCCTGAGCGCGCCGGGCTGCGTGAGTATGGGCAATCCGCATCTGGTGTTTTTTGTCACCGATGCCTTGGCCGCCCCCGCCACCACGATCGGCCCTGTCCTTGAGCACGACCCCTTGTTCCCGCAAGGCGTCAATGTCGGGTTTGCCCAGGTTCTGGCCAGGGACAAGATTCGCCTAAGGGTCTGGGAGCGCGGCGCTGGCCTGACCCTTGCCTGCGGCACCGGGGCCTGCGCGGCCCTGGTTGCGGCCCATCGCCGGGGCCTGACGGGTCGCAAGGCGGTCTTGGTCATGGATGGCGGCGAATTGCAGATCGAATGGCGCGCGAGCGATGATCATGTGCTGATGACCGGTCCGGTCCAGACCGAATTTGAAGGCCTATTGCCATGAGCGCGGCCAAGGATGCGGCCTTATTGGATGCCTCGGTCGAGGTGGTGACCTTTGGCTGCCGCCTCAATGCCTATGAATCCGAAGTGATTCGGCAAAGAGCCGCCGAGGACGGCCTGACCGATGCGGTGATCTTTAATACCTGCGCCGTCACGAATGAGGCGGTGCGCCAAGCGCGTCAGGCGATTCGTAAAATTAGGCGTGAACGCCCCGGTGCCCGGCTGATCGTCACAGGCTGCGCCGCCCAGATTGACCCCGCTGCCTTTGCCGCCATGGACGAGATTGATCTGGTGCTGGGCAATGGCGAAAAAACCGCTGCCGGGGCCTATGCCCCAGCCCTGGCGGATGCGCCGCGCGTGCGGGTCAATGACATCATGTCGGTGCGCGAAACCGCCGGGCACCTGATTGATGGCCTGAAAGACCGAGCGCGGGCCTATGTCGAGGTGCAAAATGGCTGTGACCATCGCTGCACCTTTTGCATCATCCCGTTTGGCCGCGGCAATTCACGCTCAGCCCCCGCTGGCGAGGTAGTTGAGCAGATTCGCCGCCTGACCGCAGAAGGTTATCGCGAAGTGGTCCTGACCGGGGTGGATGTCACCTCCTGGGGCAGTGACCTGCCCGGCCAGCCGACGCTGGGCCAATTGGTGGCGCGAATCTTGAAGCTGGTGCCAGGCCTGCCGCGCCTGCGCCTATCCTCGATTGATGCCGCAGAGATTGACCCAGACCTGTTGCAGTGCCTGGCCACTGAGCCGCGCCTGATGCCCTATCTGCACCTGTCCTTGCAGGCGGGCGACGACATGATCCTCAAGCGCATGAAGCGCCGCCATAGCGCGCAGCAGGCCCGGGACCTTATCGCCAGCGTGCGCGCGGTTAGGCCCGATGTCGCCTTTGGCGCCGATCTGATCGCTGGGTTCCCGACCGAGACCGAGGAGATGTTTGCCAATTCCATCGCCCTGGTCGAACAGGCGGGCCTGGCCTTTTTGCACGTGTTTCCGTTTAGCCCAAGACCTGGCACGCCCGCCGCCCGCATGCCGCAGCTGGAGCGCGGCCTGATCAAGCAAAGGGCCGCCAGACTGCGTGAGGCCGGTGACAAGGCCCTGATTCGGCACTTGTCAGGTCAGGTCGGACGCCTATTGCAGGGCTTGGTCGAGCGACCGGGCACGGCACGGGCCGAAGACTTTACCGAAATCCATTTTGACGCCGCCGCCGAGCCTGGCCAGGTCATTGCCTTGTCGGTCACAGGCCATACGGACAAGCATCTGACCGCAGTCTTGGCCTAGGGCGCTCGGCACCAGACACAAAAATCCCCGCGCATCTTACGATACGCGGGGCCCTGCCTCGCCGCAGCGAGAAATGGATAATCGACTAGCCGAGATCTTCGTTGATCAGGCCAACCTTGAAATAGCCATCCACCTGCAACTGGTTGACCACGCCCATAAAGTCCTCATAGCGAACTTCCTTGTCGGCGCGGATCATGACGGTCTCTTCCGTGGGGTTGGGAACGCCAAAGCGCGTGGCAAGATCCTTGGACAGGGTCTGGAGCGAGGTTGGCTTGTCGATGATATAGATGCCGCCATTCTTCTGGATCGAGATGAAGGTTGGCTCCTTCTTTGGCTTTTCCTTAGGCGCCTGAGCCGGAGGAAGGTCAACCTTAATAGCCACTGTCGCCATAGGGGCAGCAACCATGAAGATGATCAGCAGCACCAGCATAATGTCCACCAGCGGCGTCACATTGATGTCGGAGTTCTGACCGAGATCGAACTTATCGCCCTTAGGACCGGAAACGTTGCCCGCCATAAATCATTCCCTAATGGACCGCCCGGCTAGGCCGGGGGGTCAAGTCACATTGATGCCCAGTCAGAGTCTGGACTGGTGGAAACTAAAATCAGAGAAACCGGCTCGTAGCAAGACGGCTAAGCGATTCTTATTCAAGGATTTTGCGCCTAATTGCAAACGCGGCTGTGCAAACCCTATCTTGCTGAGGTATTTGGCAGATTATGAGCCAGATGTATGACGCCTATGTGACGGCGGCCCTGTTCTGTGGCCCCCATGCCCTGTTTGCCCTTGGCGACGGAACCGTGCGACTTGAGGGAAGCCAAAACCTCAATATCCATGAGGGCGCGGTGCTGTGCGCCGCTGTCCACCCGTCAGGAAACGGTATCATCACGGGCGGCGATGATGGCAAGCTGGTCTGGACTCAAGTTACGGACGGGCGCCCCAGCGTAACACCCTTGTTTGAAATCAAGGGCCGCTGGATTGACAGTCTGGCCACAAGCCCAGCCTCAGGCCTGATCGCCTTTGCGTCGGGCAAGGACCTGCATGTTCTTGACAGCAAGGATGACAGTTTTCATCGCCGCTTTGCCCATGAGCGCTCGGTCGCGGGCGTGGCGTTTGATGCCAAGGGTCGCAGGCTGGCCTGCGCCACCTATAATGGGGCGGCGCTCTGGTATGCCAAGATTGCCGAGCAAAAGCCCCAGATCCTGAAATGGGCGGGCAGCCATACGGGTATCGCCTTTAGTCCTGACGGTAAGTTTGTCGTTACCGCCATGCAGGAAAACCAGCTGCACGGTTGGCGGCTGGCCGATTCCAAGGATATGCGCATGGGCGGCTATCCGGCCAAGATCAAGAGCCTGGCCTTTCTGGGCAAGGGCATGGTGTTGGCCACATCCGGGGCCAATGGCGCGATTGTCTGGCCCTTTGTTGGCTCAGGCGGGCCAATGGGCAAGGAGGCGGCCGAGATTGCCTATGATGAGACCAGCCTTGTCGCCCGCATTGCCGCGGCCCCAGACCACAGTATCCTGGCCGCAGGGCTAGAAGATGGCCGCATCTGGGTTTGCGATCTGCGCTCACAAAAAACCGTGACGCTCAAGGCCGAAAAGGGCGCGGCCATTACCGCCCTGGATGTTTCCCCAAGCGCCGACAAGATCGCCTGGGGCGATGAGGACGGTCAGGCGGGCACGTTTGCCGTGCCCCAGCTTTATCCCTGACTAGAGCTCAAAGCCGCGAAACTCAGCCACGGCCTCAAGCGGGTCGCGGCGGGTGCGCAGGGTATTGATCGGAGCCGATTCGTCGCGATAGCCCAGCGCCATGCCCGAAAACAGCATCATCTCGTCGGGAAGATTCAAAAACTCACCAATGGTCTGGCCCCACCGCACCCAGGCTTCCTGGGCGCAGGTATCAAGCCCCGCCTCGGTGGCCAGCAGCATGACGGTCTGCATAAACATGCCCAGATCAGACCATTGCGGCGCGCCCATCTTGCGATCAATGCAAAAGAACAGGCCAACTGGCGCTCCGAAAAACTGGTAATTCTTGGCCATCTGCATCAGGCGGCCAAGCTTGTTTTCCCGCTCTATGCCGATCGTGGCATAAAGGTCTTCGCCGCATTCAAACCGGCGCGTGCGGTAGGGGTCCCAAAGATCGGCCGGATAGACATCATATTCGGGCGGCTCACCCGCCGGACTGGCCGCCTGACGCGCGGCCACCAGGGCCAAGAATCTTGCCAATTCGTCGCCTGCAAGCGCATAGACCCGCCAAGGCTGGAGATTGCCGCCCGAGGGCGAGCGCCTGGCCTTGTCCAAGATCGCGCGCACCAGGCCCGCTGGGACCGGATCAGGCTTGAAGGCGCGGATCGAGACTCGGGTTTCCACCGCCTGGCTCACATTCATGGTCAAATCTCCAATTCACGGGGGCGACAAGGACAAGCCATCTGGTTAGCATCAGGCCCTAGGGTCAAGGCAAGGGGGTTATCTATGGCTGGCACATCAAGAGCAAAACCACGTCCGGCGCGCCCACATGTCAAGCCGGGCGGCAAGCCAAGGCCCCAATGGCTGCGCAGGATACTGCTGGTCTTGGTCACGGTCGGGCTGGTCATACCGATCAGCCTGACCCTGATCTACCGATTTGTGCCGCCGCCCGTGACCATATTGATGATCAAGCGCAGTCTTGAGGGCAAGGGGCTGGACTATCGCTGGCGGCCCCTGAGCAAGATTTCACCCGCCCTGGTCCAGGCCGCCATTGCTGGCGAGGATGCAAGGTTTTGCGAACACCACGGTTTTGACTTTAATGCGCTGGAAAAAGCCATGGCGCATAATGAGCGTAAGCCCGGCAAGATTCGCGGTGGCTCGACCATTAGCCAGCAAACCGCCAAGAATGTGTTTCTATGGCCAGACCGGTCCTATGTGCGCAAAGGGCTAGAAGCCTATTTCACCGTCCTGATCGAGGTCGGATGGGGCAAACGCCGGATCATGGAGGTCTATCTCAATATCGTCGAATGGGGCCCCGGTCTCTATGGCGCAGAAGCCGCCGCCCAGCACTATTTCAACAAAAGCGCCGCTAGGCTTAACCGGCTAGAAGCCTCGCGCCTGACCGCCATCTTGCCCAGCCCGCTGAAATGGCGCGCCGCAAAGCCTGGCCCTTATGTGCAAAAACGCAGCCGCCGCATTGGCGGGGCCATAGGCACAGTGCGTGAAGACGGTCTGGCGAGCTGCGTGCTCTAGGCGATGGCATCAAAATGCTCAGCAAGACTTGACGCGCGCCAGGTCCAAGGCTTCCATCCCTGCAATCTTATTCGCACCCAAGGTGGAAACATGAAACCGCTTCTGATGACCAGCCTGGCCGTATTGGCCCTGGCAAGCTTTGGCCTCGGTGCCCAGGCCGCCGATAAGGCCGCCCCGACGGCTGCTGAGACCAAGGCGTTTATAGCCAAGGCTGAATCCGATCTGGCCAAGGCCAATACCTATGCGGCCAAGGCCGCCTGGGTCAGGGCCACCTATATTACCGAAGACACCCAATGGCTGGAGGCCAAGGCCGGGGCTGAACAAAACGATATGGCGACGCGGCTGGCCAAACAGGCGGCGCGCTATAATGCGGTCCAGGTCGATGCTGTGACCCGGCGCAAGCTGGACCTGCTTAAGCGCTCCCTCGTCCTGCCCGCGCCAGACCGGGCGGGCGCTGCCGATGCCCTGGCCACCCTGGCCTCGCGTCTGGACTCCACCTATTCGACCGGTAAGTTCAGCTATAATGGCAAGACCCTGACCTTGAATGATGCCGAGGACATCTTGGCCTCATCGCGCGACCCGGCCGTGACCAAGGCGGTCTGGGAAGGCTGGCGCACCATTTCGCCGCCCATGCGCAAGGACTATGCCGACCTCATTGCCATGGCCAATGAGGGCTCGCGCAACCTTGGCTATAAGGATACCGGCGCGCTGTGGCGCAGCGGCTATGACATGAACCCCGACGCCTTTGCCACCGAGACCGACCGGCTCTGGACCCAGGTGCAGCCGTTTTACAAAAACCTGCACTGCTATGTCCGCGCCCGACTGAACGAGAAGTATGGCGATCTGATCCAGCCACGCACCGGTCCGATGCGCGCCGACCTCTTGGGCAATATGTGGGCGCAGGAATGGGGCCATATCTATGATGTGGTTGCGCCCAAGACCCAGGGCTCCAGCTATAATCTGGACCATCTGCTTGTCAGCCGCGGCTATGATCCGATCAAGATGGTCAAGACCGGCGAGGGCTTCTATTCCTCGATCGGCATGGCTGCCCTGCCCCAGACCTTTTGGGAGCGCTCGCAAATCACCCGCCCACGCGACCGAGAAGTGGTCTGCCATGCCTCGGCCTGGGATATTGATGACCGCTCTGACATTCGCATCAAGATGTGCACCCAGGTGACAGCCGAAGACTTTGTCACCATCCATCATGAGCTTGGTCACAATTATTATCAGCGCGCCTATCAGGACCAGCCCTTCTTGTTCAAGGGCGGGGCCAATGACGGCTTCCATGAGGCGATTGGTGATTTTGCCGCGCTTTCGGTCCTGACTCCGACCTATCTCAAACAGATTGGCCTGCTGGAAACGGTGCCGGGCGCAGAAGAGGACATCCCCTTCCTGCTCAAGACCGCCATGGACAAGATCGCCTTCCTGCCCTTTGGTCTTTTGGTCGATAAGTGGCGCTGGCAGGTTTTTTCCGGCCAGGTGCAGCCCGATCAGTATAATGACGCCTGGTGGGCCCTGGTGAACCAGTATCAAGGCCTGACCCCGCCCAGCGCCAGGCCCGCCAATGCCTTTGATCCGGGGGCCAAGTATCATGTGCCCGGCAATACGCCCTATATGCGCTATTTCCTGGCGCGGATTTACCAGTTCCAGTTCCACCGCGCCGCCTGCGAGCAGGCCGGCTGGACAGGGCCGCTGCATCGCTGCTCAATCTATGGCAATGAAAAGATTGGCAAGAAGTTCAATGCCATGATGGAAATGGGCCAGTCCAAGCCCTGGCCCGATGCGCTGGAAGCCTTTACCGGCCAGCGCCAGACCGATGCCAGTGCGCTGACCGAATATTTCAAACCGCTGGATGCCTGGCTCACCGAACAAAACAAGGGTGAGACCTGCGGCTGGTAGAAAAAATTGGCCCTTCCCCGCCCATGGGGGAGGGCCAATGGGTTTTAAGCCAATTTGATCTCGGCCAGACGCTGCATCAAAAAGGCCTGGGCCGTGATCGGGCCATAACGGGCTGGATTATCCGCGCTGATACAACTGGCCAGGGTCTCGATCTGATAATCTGGTGCAAAATGCAAAAAGAACGGCGTTGAGTAACGCGCATGGCCGCGCCGCTCGACCGGCGGATTGACCACGCGGTGGGTGGTTGAGGGCAGGACATGATTGGTCAGGCGCTGCAACATATCGCCAATATTACAGACCACAGCCCCCGGCGGCGGCTGGATCGGCAACCACTGACCGTCACGGTCCAGCACTTCCAGCCCTGCTTCTTCTGCCCCCAGCAACAGCGTAATCACATTAATGTCCTCATGCGCCCCGGCCCGCACGCCGGTCGCCTCAGGCGGGACCGGCGGATAGTGCAAGAGCCGCAGCACACTATTGCCCAAGGCCACCTTGTCGTCAAAAAAGGCCAGCGGCAGGCCAAGATGCAAGGCAATCGCGCGCAATATCTTGCTGCCCAACTGATCCAGGGCCCGATAAAGCCCGCCGACATAGGCCTCAAACCCGTCAATCTCAGTGGGCCAGACATTGGGCGGCATATGGGCGCCATAGGGGTGACCTTGCGCTAAGTCGCGGCCCATATGCCAAAACTCTTTAAGGTCAAAATGATCAGCGCCCTTGGCCGTCTCAATGCCAAACGGGGTATAGCCGCGTGCACCGCCGCCTCCGGCCTGATGGTATTTGCGCTTTACCGCGTCCGGCAGGGCGAAAAACGCCTTGGTTCGAGCCAGCGCGCCTTCGACCAGTTCGGGGGTGAGATCGTGATCGGCCACCACCGCAAACCCATAGCGGGCAAAAGAGGTGCCAATCTGTGCAGAAAACCGCGCCAGGTCACGGTCATAAAGCGTCAGGGACACAGGCTCTATGGTGGCTGCCGGTCCATAGACGGGTCGGGACATGACAAACCTCCAAACAAACTCACCTTGAGCGCCGATCCAGCCATAAATTATATGGGCCAAGAGTGGAAGTCTGGGCACCAATGTTCTAAGACACGTCGCGGCGCTAGGCTGCCCTAGGGGCAAGCGCGCCATCAGGCAAATTAGGGGGCTCACATGGCCAAGAAAGTGCAGACCAGCGCCGAGCAGGCCCTAGCGGGCTTATTGTTCGACGGCATGACGGTCATGGCTGGCGGGTTTGGGCTGTGCGGCATTCCCGAAAACCTGATCGGGGCCATGCGGCTGGCCGGGGTCAAGGGCCTGACCGTGATTTCCAATAATTGTGGCATTGACGGGTTTGGCCTGGGGCTATTGCTTGAAAACGACCAGATCAAGAAGATGATCAGTTCGTATGTGGGCGAGAACAAGCTGTTTGAGCAGCTTTATCTGTCCGGTGCGCTGGAGCTTGAATTTAACCCTCAGGGCACACTGGCCGAGCGGATTCGCGCAGGCGGCGCAGGCATTCCGGCCTTCTTCACCAAGACCGGCGTCGGCACCCTGGTGGCTGAGGGCAAGGAGGTGCGCGAATTTGACGGCGATGCCTATGTGATGGAGCGCGGCCTGACCGCAGACCTGTCCATCATCAAGGCCTGGAAGGGCGATACTGAGGGCAATCTTGTCTATCGCAAGACAGCGCGTAATTTTAACCCCATGATGGCCACAGCCGGCAAGGCCTGTGTTGCCGAGGTCGAGCACCTGGTGGAGCCCGGTCAGCTTGATCCCGACCAGATCCATACGCCCGGCATCTATATTGACCGCATCCTGGTCGGGACGGTGTTTGAAAAGCGCATTGAGCGGGTTACGACCCAGCCAAGGCCTGCTTTAGGAGGATCACTCTAATGGCCTGGACCCGCGAAGACATGGCCGCCCGCGCGGCGCAAGAATTGCAAGACGGCTTTTATGTCAATCTGGGCATTGGGATACCCACTCTTGTTGCCAACTATATCCCAGAGGGCATGAGCGTAACCTTACAAAGCGAGAACGGCATGCTGGGCATGGGGCCGTTTCCGTTTGAGGGCGAGGCCGATGCCGACCTGATCAATGCGGGCAAACAGACCATTACTGAGCTGGCCCAATCCTCATACTTCTCGTCCTCAGACAGTTTTGCCATGATCCGAGGCGGGCATATCAATCTGTCCATACTGGGCGGCATGCAGGTGGCGCAAAACGGCGATCTGGCCAATTGGATGGTGCCGGGCAAGATGGTCAAGGGCATGGGCGGGGCCATGGACCTGGTCGCAGGTGTGCGCCGGGTCGTGGTGGTAATGGATCACTGTGAAAAATCGGGCGCGCCCAAGGTGCTCAAGACCTGTAGCCTGCCGCTCACCGGGGCGGGGGTGGTTGACCTCTTGATCACCGATCTGGGCGTCTTCGAGATTGACGCCAAGGCCCCAAGCATGCGTCTGACGGCGCTGGCGACGGGGGTAAGCCTTGATGAGATCAC
>JBIIZD010000159.1:0-3125 GCA_044346445.1 Caulobacteraceae bacterium | reverse complement strand
GTCTATCTGGACGAACAGCCCGTCACCACCATCGGCGGCACGCTAGATGTTCACGTCTATGACATTGCCCGCATCGAGGCCCTGGCCGGTCCGCAAGGCACGCTCTATGGCGCATCCTCCCAGGCCGGGACCATTCGCATTATTACCAACAAGCCCGATTTCAGCGGTCTGTATGGCGGGCTGAATGTCGAGGTCAATAAGGTCCATAATGGCGATTATGGACGCAAGATCGAAGGCTTCGTCAATCTGCCGATCAATGACCGCATGGCCGCCCGGCTTGTCGGTTTCTATCAGCATGATGCAGGCTATATCGACAATGTCCCCGGCACGCGCACCTTCCTGCCACGGCCCGGCGGCTTGAGTGTCAGCAACAGCCAATACGTCAAGAAGAATTATAATGATGTCGATATTTTTGGCGGCCGCGCGGCCCTGAAGGTCGATCTGGACCATAACTGGACCGCTACGGCGACGGTTGTTGGCCAGGACCAGAAGAATAACGGTGCCTTTGGCTATGACGCCAATGTCGGCGACCTACAGGTCCAGCATTTTGGCCAAGAAGACAGTCATGACCGCTTTGTTCAGGGTGCCCTGACCATTGAAGGCAAGATCGGCAATTGGGACGCCACCTATGCCGGGGCCTATATGAAGCGCAAGATTGATAGCCAGAGCGACTATACCGACTATGCCGAGGCCTATGACTCCCTCTATGCGGATTCCGGCGGGATAGCGGGTTATTTCTATATTACTGACAATGCTGGCAACACGGTCATTCCGTCACAGCATATTGTTGGCCAGAGCGAGTTTACGAAAGAAAGCCACGAGTTTCGGATCGCCTCGCCTCAGGACAAGCGCCTGCGCGTGGTTGGCGGTGCTTTTTATCAAAAACAAGACCATCTGATCCATCAGGACTACCAGATTGCAGGCCTGGCCTCTGCCCTATCGGTCAATGGCCTGCCCGGCACGCTTTGGCTGACCCAGCAAGACCGGGTCGACAAGGACTATGCGGTGTTTGGCGAGGTCAGCTATGACATCTTGTCCAACCTGACCCTGACCGGCGGTTTGCGCGCCTTTAAGTATGACAATTCGTTGATCGGCTTTTTCGGCTTTGGCCGCAATCCCGATGGCCCGCCGTATAATGGCGCGGGCAGCTCGCGCACTGGCGTTGCCGGTTGCTATACCAGCACCGGTGATACGGTCCGCGACAATACCGGCGGCACGCTGTTGCCAGCCGCCGTTGGTGGCTCGCCCTGTACCAATCTGGGCGTGTTTAATAGTGGCCGTGTCGATCCCAAGCGCGTGCGCGATAATGGCACCATCCACCGCTTGAACCTGACCTGGAAGCCAAGCGACGACCAACTGCTCTATGGTACCTGGTCACGCGGTTTCCGGCCGGGCGGTATTAATCGCCGCTCGACCATTGCGCCCTATCAGGCCGACTTCCTGACCAATTATGAGCTCGGCTTCAAGACCAGCTGGATGGAGCGCAAGCTCAAGCTCAATGGTGCGGTCTATCTGCAAGACTGGAAGGACTTCCAATTCTCCTTCCTGGGTCAAAACAGCTTTACCGAAATCCATAACGGCCCAGATGCCCGCATCAAGGGTCTGGAGCTGGATGCCTCTTTCCGGGCGACCGATCGTCTGACCTTGTCAGGCAGCGGTGCCTATACGGACGCCAAGACCCTGAAGAATCTTTGCGGCGCTGATGATCCAACCTATGCCTGCACGGGCGACGATAATTTCATCTCGGCACCCAAGGGCACACGCTTACCGATTACGCCCAAGGTCAAGCTCAATGCCACAGCGCGTTATGTCTATCCTCTGGCCAATGGCGAGGCCCACTTCCAAGCGGTTGTGGCGCATCAAGGGTCTGCGGCCTCGGATATTCGCACCCTGGCCACCAAGCCGGGCGGGTTTGTAAACCCAGCGGCACAAACCGGCGTTCTGAAGGGCTATGCCACCCTGGACCTCTCCTATGGCGTGGACTGGTCGCGCTTCTCGGCAGAACTTTACTTCGACAATGTGTTTGACGAGCGCGGCCAGATTTCTCGCACCCAAGAATGCGGGCAGTGCTTCCAGCGGCCCTATATTGTCACCAATACCCCGCAAACCATCGGTCTGCGCGGCGGTTACAAGTTCTAGGATTGATCGGCTAAAAAGACAGGGCGGGGGCAGCACACAGCGGCTCCCGCCTTTTTTATGCGCGGATCAGGCGTTCAAGGCACCAAGGCCTATATCGATTGCGTCTTCTTCCCACCGGCTTAAGGCACACCTGTGCCCCGGCGCTCGGCCCGTTTCCGGCGTACCGTTCACGGCCCAAACCAGGCTTGAGCCATCTTTGACATTCCAGAACAGGCCCGTCAGCCAGCCATAGGCATCGCCCAAATGCCCGCGCCAGTCAACGCTCGCCTGGCCGAAAAACTGATCGCCATCTTGACCCGGTGTCTGACTGGACATCTCGGTGCCAAGCCCATAGGCGCGCAGAACGCCGCCATCGGTCAAGCCATTGGCAAGCGCGCGATCAAAGCGCCAGACCGGTTGGATCATGGCCTCAAGCGCCTTGGCACTGACCAGCGCCTTGCCCCGCCATCGGCCCTTGGCGGCAAATAGCTGGGCCAGCCGGTCCATATCGGTCAAGCTTAAGCGCAGGCCGCCTTGCGGCGAGAACACAAAGCCGTTTTCTCCAAGCCTATAGTCTGCAAGGCTCAGGTTCGGCTGCTCTGGCGCAGGCATGACCCTGATAAGGGGCGCAGGCGCAATCGCGTCGTCAACCTGGCCCCGCCACTGACCCTCGATCCAGCGGCAACCGCCGGCCGCCCGATCCCGCGCTGCTTGGGACACCCCGCTCCAGTTATAACCAGCATCCAGCCCAAGCGGTCCGAGCAAGACCTTGCGCATAAAAAGATCAAACCTTTGGCCGGTCATGCGTTCGATGAGTTGGGCGACCAGCACAAAATTAATGTCCGCATAGGCGAAAAACGCGCCCGGCACCTGATCGGGCGGGCTCCACCATGCCCCATCGGCAAAGGCAGGCGTGCCGGGCAAGAGCACATCGGCCACCTTATGTCCCAGGGGTACCGGATAGTTGGGGCCATTGCGCAGGCCGCTGGTATGGGACAAGAGCATCC
>JBIIZD010000085.1:0-11960 GCA_044346445.1 Caulobacteraceae bacterium | reverse complement strand
ATATCGGTGTAAAGCGGTTTGGACCCGATGGTCGGCCCTGCGGCGAGGTGCGCTTTGTCGGCCTGTTTACGGTCGAGGCCTATGACCAGCCCGCAAGCCAGGTGCCGCTGATCCGCCGCAAGGTGGAAAGGGTGCTGGACCAGGCCGAAAAAATCCCCGGCAGCCATAGTGAAAAGCGTCTGCGCAGCATTTTAGAGACCTATCCGCGCGACGAATTGTTCCAGATCCCGCTCGGCGACCTGACCAAGACAGCGCTTGGCATATTGCACCTCACCGACCGGCCAAGGGTTAAGTTGTTTGTTCGCCATGACCCGTTTGAAAGATATGCCTCGGCCCTGCTGTTCCTGCCCCGCGACCGTTATAATGAAACGGTCGCCAGGGCGGCGGGACAGGCCTTGGCACAGGCCTTTGCGGGACGAATATCGGCCACCTATCCTAGCTTTTCCGACGCCCCCTTGGCCCGGGTGCATTACATTATCGGACTGAATCCCGGCCAGATCCTCGAGCCTGATCTTGTCGCCCTAGAGGCCGAGATTGCCGAGCATTCGCGCCCCTGGAGCGACCGTTTCGGGGCCGCCTTGCGCGGCGCAGGGCTGGAGGCGCAAACCGTCCAGGATTGGAGCGCCCGATTTATCGGCGCATTTCCAGCCGGATACTGCGACCTGTTTAGCGCCGATGAGGCAGTGGATGATTTAAAGGTCATGGCCGATATGGCCCCCGATAGTGGCCTGAGGGTCAGGGCCTATCGGCGCAGCAATGACGCTACAGAGACGTTTCGGCTCAAGCTCTATCACCCCCAAAGCCCAATTGCCCTGGCCGATGTCCTGCCGCTGTTGCAATCCATGGGCCTGAAAGCCCTGTCCGAAGCCGGGTTTGTTATTAGCCCGAAATCTGGCCAGACCCAGCCGATCTGGGTGCATGAATTTGTCTTGCATGATCCAGAGGGCGCACGGCTGCGGCTTGATACCATCAAGGCCCCGCTAGAGGATGCCTTGCTGGCCATATGGTCGGGCCAGACCGAATGCGACGGGTTTAACCGTCTGGGGCTTGAGCCGGGCCTGTCCTGGCGCGAGGTCGCCGTGATCCGCTGTCTGGCGCGCTATCGCCAACAATCGGGCCTTGATCCCAGCCAGACTGTGCAAGAAGCCGCGCTTTGCGAAAATCCCGGCCTTGCCCGCCAGATTCTTGATCTGTTCAATGCCCGGTTTGATCCTAGCCTCAAGCATGACCTGCCGCACAGGGTCCGTCTGGCCAAGGCCGGACTGGCACAGATCCTTGGCGGACTGCAACAGGTTGAAAGTCTTGACCATGACCGGGTCTTAAGGCGACTGGCGCATCTGGTCATGGCCCTGACCCGCACCAATTATTTCCAGACCGACACGGACGGTCACCCCAAGCCCTATATCTCGGTCAAGATCGCCAGCCAGGATCTGGATGACCTGCCCGCACCCAAGCCCTTTCGTGAAATCTATGTCTGGTCGCCAAGGGTTGAGGGGGTGCATCTGCGGTTTGGGCCTGTGGCACGCGGCGGGCTGCGCTGGAGTGACCGGCGCGATGATTTCCGCACCGAGGTCCTGGGCCTGGTCAAGGCCCAACAGGTCAAGAATGCCGTGATTGTCCCGGTCGGCTCAAAAGGCGGCTTCTTCCCCAAGGCCCTGCCGCGCGAGGCTGGGCCCGATGCCGTGCGCGACGAGGCCATTATGGCCTATAGGATCTTTCTGGCCGGGCTTTTGGACCTGACCGATAATCTGGCCACGGATGGCGCGGTTATCCATCCCCTCCAGACGCTGCGCTATGATGATGACGACCCTTATCTGGTGGTTGCTGCGGACAAGGGCACAGCGACCTTTTCGGATATCGCCAATAGCGTGGCCGCCGATTACGCGTTTTGGCTGGGCGATGCCTTTGCCTCAGGCGGCTCGGTTGGCTATGACCACAAGGCCATGGCCATTACCGCGCGCGGGGCCTGGGAAGCGATCAAGCGCCATTTCCGCGAGGCGGGCAAGGATATTCAGGCCGAACCCTTTACGGTTATCGGGGTCGGGGACATGTCCGGCGATGTGTTTGGCAATGGTATGCTCTTGTCCAAACAGACCCGCCTGGTTGCCGCCTTTGACCACCGCCACATCTTTATTGATCCAGACCCCGATCCGGCCAGAAGCTGGAAGGAGCGCCAGCGCCTGTTTGGCCTGACGCGCTCGTCCTGGGCCGACTATAATACCGCCATGCTCTCGGCAGGCGGCGGCGTGTTTGCCCGCAGCTTGAAATCCGTAGCCCTAAGCCCGGAAATTTGCGCCCTGATTGGCTCTGATGAGACGGCCATGACGCCGGACGACCTGATCAAGGCCCTGCTTCTGGCCAAGATCGAGCTCTTATACCTGGGCGGCATAGGCACCTATGTAAAGGCGGCGGACGAGAGTCATGCCCAGGCCGGGGACAAGGCCAATGATGCAGTGCGCATTGACGCAGAGGCCTTGAACTGTCTGGTGATCGGCGAGGGGGCCAATCTTGGCCTGACCCAGGCGGCCCGCATCCGGTTTGCGCTGGGGGGCGGGCGGATCAATACCGATGCCATTGATAATTCCGCCGGTGTCGATTGCTCGGACCATGAGGTCAATATCAAGATCCTCACCGATATGGCGCAAAGGGCTGGGCATCTGGACAGCGCGGCACGTAACACCCTATTGGCCAGCATGACCGATGCGGTCGCAGACCATGTGCTGGCCGACAATATTGGCCAGACCCTGGCCTTGAGCCTGCAACAGGGCTCCAGCCGCGCTGACCTGGCGGCGCATGAACAATTTATGCTGCGCCTGGAGGCTTTAGGCCGGTTAGACCGCAAGGTTGAGGGCCTGCCCAGCAGCGCCGCCATGACCCTTAGGGGCGAACAAGGCCTTGGCCTGACCCGCCCGGAACTGGCTGTGATCATGGCCTATGGCAAGTTGGAGCTGTCCGCGGCCATCAAGGATAGCGGCGTTGTGGATGACCCCTGGTTTGTCCAGACCCTGGAGGACTATTTCCCCCCCGCCTTGCTGCGCTTCAAGCCTGAGATGGCGCGGCACCGGCTAAGGCCAGACATTATTGCCACTGTGTTGGCCAATGAGATGGTCAATCGGCTTGGTCCAAGCTTTGCGCCGCGCCTGATGGCGGCGACCGGTATTGATGCCAAGGCCCTGGTGCTGGCCTTTACTGCTGCGCGGCAGATCTTGGGTCTGGACGCGCTTTGGGCACAAATCGCCGCCCCCGACACCCGGCTTGGCGGCGCAGCGCAACTGGCGCTGCTGGGCGAACTGGCCCTGGCGCTGCGACGTCAGACCTATTGGCTTGCGCGGCGGGCCGGACAGAGCAAATCCAGCGTTCAGGCCTTAATCGCGGCCTATGGCCCGGCAGCCAATGCGCTGGCGGATGAAGGGTTTGAGCTATTATCGGATTTCGAACGACAGGCGGCGCAATTGCGTATTCAAGCCCAGAGCGATCAGGGCGCGCCCAAGGCCTTGGCTAAAACCGTATGCAGCCTGCGCAACCTGACCCCCGTCAGCGATATTGCCGATCTGGCCCGTGGTCCCAAATGGGGTTGGCTCAATACGGCCAGACTCTATCATCAGGTCGGGGCACAGTTTGGTCTTGACCGGCTGCGGGCTGCGGCCGGATCGGTCAAGGCCGAGGGCCCGTTCGAGCGTCTGGCCATCCGCCGCCTGATCGAGGACCTGCTTGGCGAACAATATGAGCTTAGCCGCGCGATTATGGGCTTTGCAGGCCATGAACAGGCCGCCGATACCCCACGCTCTGCCCAGTCCACGGTCACGTCCTGGTCGGCCCTGCGCATTGACCGGGTCCAGAAGGCCCAGTCCAGCATTGCCGAGATCGAGGCCGCTAGCGGGCCCTGGACCTTTGCCAAATTGACCCTGGCCAATAGTGCCCTGCGTGAGGTCCTGACCCGGGGCTGATCGGCGAGGCCCTAACCAAGCGGTCTAGTGCCGAAATACGCGCACGCCGGTAAAGGCCATTGCAATGCCGGCGGCATCCGCAGCCGCGATCACCTCATCGTCGCGGATCGAGCCACCCGGCTGAATTACGGCCGTGGCCCCGGCCTCAATCGCCTGGATCAGGCCATCGGCAAACGGGAAGAAGGCGTCCGAGGCACAGACCGAACCCTTGGCCAGAGACTGGGCAAGGCCCGCCGCCTCCGCCGCCTCACCGGCACGCAGGGCGGCAATACGGGCGGAATCCTTGCGGTTCATCTGCCCGGCACCAATGCCTGCGGTCTGGCCAGACTTGGCATAGATGACGGCATTGGATTTGACATGCTTGGCCACGGTAAAGGCAAACAGCATGTCCTTGATTTCCTGATCGGTCGGAGCGCGCTTGGTCACCACCTTAAGGTCACGCTTTGTCAGGCGCGCGTCATCGCGGCTCTGAACCAAAAAGCCCCCGGCCACAGACTTGAACGTCTCGCCCTTGGCCAAGGGATCGGGCAGGCCGCCCGTCACCAAAAGCCGCAGGTTTTTCTTGGCCGCAAACAGGGCAATTGCTTCCTCGTCCGCCTCCGGCGCAATCACCACCTCGGTAAAGATCTTGACCATTTCCTCGGCGGCGGCGGCGTCAAGGCGGCAATTGACCGCGACAATGCCGCCAAAGGCCGAGACCGGATCACATTCAAGCGCCCGCAGATAGGCGGTCCTTAAATCGCCCGCAACCGCAACGCCGCAAGGATTGGCGTGCTTGATAATCGCAACGGCGGGACCATGAGCGGGATCAAATTCGGCGACCAGCTCAAAAGCGGCATCCGTGTCATTGATATTATTATAGCTCAGTTCCTTGCCCTGAAGCTGGCGCGCCGTGGCCACGCCGATGCGCGGATTGGGAAAGGTATAGAAGGCGGCCGCCTGGTGCGGGTTTTCGCCATAGCGTGTTGTCTGGGCAAGCCGACCGGCAATGATCTTGCGCTCTGGGCTTGGCTGGTCGAGCCTTGCCGCAAACCAGCCCGCAATCGCCGCATCATAGCTGGCCGTGTGGGCATAAGCCTTGGCGGCCAGGTTTTGCCGCAGGGCAAGATCGGTGCTGCCGTGAGATTTTAGCGCGGCGATCACTTCGGCCATATCGCCAGGCTGGGTACAGACACAGACATAGGCATGGTTCTTGGCCGCCGAGCGGATCATGGCCGGACCGCCAATATCGATGTTTTCAACGCAGGTGGCGAAATCTGCTCCGGCCGCAACTGTGGCCTCGAACGGATACAGATTGACATACAAAAGATCGATCCCGCCAATGCCGTGGTGCTGCATGGCCTTGGCATGGTCTGGCGCATCGCGCACAGCCAATAGGCCGCCATGGATGACCGGATGCAGGGTCTTGACCCGCCCATCCATCATTTCGGCAAACCCGGTCAGGTCCGACACATCCTTGACCGGCAGACCCGCCGCAGCAATCGCGGCGCGCGTGCCCCCGGTCGAGACCAGCTCGACGCCAAGATCCACCAAGGCCTTGGCCGCCTCAATCAGGCCGGTCTTATCCGACACAGACAATAGGGCCCGGCGAAGGATTGCGCGGTCGGGGGCGGCAGGATAGGTGGCAGCGGACATGGCAGGGCCTTTGAGGCAAGGGCGACATCAATGCGCGGCTGCTAGCATGACCTGATCAGCAATTGAACCCTGCTGTCCGATCAGAGCCGCTGAGCAGGCACAAAATCAGGCTCAAGCGCGCAAAGACTGGCAATCACAGCCGCCTGATCGCGTCTTTGGGCCGCGTCTTGCAGGCTGGCGAGCGGCCCTTCAATATCCGTCCAGGTCTGGGCCTGGGTGCGCGCGGCCATGACCCCGTCGGCGGCGGTCGCCGACACATTCTCCTCGGAATAGAAAAGTTCTTCATACAGCTTTTCGCCGGGCCTCAAGCCGGTATGGACCATGGCAATGTCACGGCCAGGGCGCAAGCCATGCAGGCGAATCAGCTTTTCCGCCATGTCCTCAATCCGCACAGGCTCGCCCATATCCAGAACATAGATGCGGGCCGAGCCGCGCACCTGTGGCAGGGCGGCGGCCTGGAGCACAAGGCCTGCGGCCTCCTGCACGGTCATGAAATAACGCACCATATCCGGATGGGTCAGGGTCAGTGGGCCGCCCTGGGCGATTTGGCGCTCGAACAAGGGCACCACCGATCCCGCCGAGCCCAGGACATTGCCAAACCTCACCACCGCTGCGCGGGCCTGACCACCAGCCATCAGGGCCGAAATGCCCCGCTCGGCGACGCGCTTGGTTGCGCCCATGACATTGGTGGGATTAACCGCCTTGTCGGTGGAGACAAATACGAAGACTTCCGACAGCTCCCGCGCCAAGCGCGCCACGCCCAAGGCTCCGGCAACATTGGTCAAGACCGCCTCGGCAGGATTGGCCTCCATGAGGGGCACATGCTTGAGCGCGGCTGCATGCACGACGATCTGCGGCTTTTCGCGTGCAAACAATTCGGCCAGACGCGCCTGATCGCGCACATCCCCCAGTTCCGCCCGCCAAGGTGTGGTGGTGCCGCGATCGGCCAGTTCCCGGTCAATCGTGTAGAGATTGAACTCTGAGGCATCAAAAAGGATCAGGCTGGCCGGTTCATGCGCCAAGATTTGGCGGGTAAGCTCACCGCCGATCGTGCCGCCCGCGCCGGTGACCAAGACCCGCTTACCGGCAATCAGATTACGCGCGCGATTGGCATCCAGCGGTCTTGGCGGACGGGCCAATAGGTCCGAGGCCTGCACGGGGGTCAGGGTTTGTGTGCCGCCCGCTACCGGACGAGCGCGCGCCACCCGCACACCCGCCTCACCCGCCGCCGCGACCACCGCGTCCAGTAAGGACCGGCTGGGATTGGGATCGGCGACAATAACCTCGGGCAACAAGGCCTCACGAAAGCGAAAGCCTTCGAGCACCGGATTGAGCTGGCTTAAATCTCCCAAGACCTGGCAGCCATTTATGGAGCGACCATTGAGAGAGGGGTTTGAACTGACAATCCCGACAATCCGCATCGGATTGGACGATCTTTGATTAGCCCGCAGAAAATCCGCCGCGTTTTGATCTTCGGCAACCAATAGGACCGGCGCCATGGTGCGATCTTCGAGCACCAGGGCCGCGCGCAATCCGCCGCTGGCGCCTGCGCTAACCAGCAAGCGCCCAAACAAGAGCAGGGCAATTGTGGTCAGAGATCCCAATAAGGGGGCGGTTCGCGGAAAATCTGTCAGCCGGTTTATCAAAAACAGGGTCGGCAAGAGCAACAGATTGGCCAGGATGACGGCCTGACAAATCTGCCAGACATCATTGAGGCTGGTAAAGCGCCAGACCCCGCGATTGAGCCGAAAAAAGTGAAACACCACCCCGCAGACCAGCAAATACAGGGCTGCTGATACCGCGATCATGCCATAAGGCGTTGGCTTGTCCTCGAACTGATAGCGCACAATCAGCACTGTACTCATGGCCAGACCCGCCATGATCAGGTCATGGGCGGCTATGGCTCGGCCAGTGGCGCGTTGCAAACTTGAAGCCCTGTGTTGGGCGGGCCTTGCCTTGGTCATGATGCGCCTGCCCCTCGGTCTGTGTCGGTCCGATCCAGTTTCCAGCGAATCTTGCCGCCGCCCTGCCGCGCTAGACTATCGCGCAGCACGATCTTGCTGGTCCGGCGCGGCAAGCCATTCATAAATTGAACGCCTTGCTCAATATTGATAACAGCCGCATCAGAGCGCAACCGCCAGCCACCCGCCCCCAGGGTCAGCAACAAAACGCTCCGGCGATCCTGCGCCAAGGACGCCCTTATATTGGGGTGCAGGTGAAAATACACATCCAACCTGATCGCCCGGCCAGGCTCAATCTGCCGCCACTGGTCTTGGCGGCGAAAGAAATAGTCCTCGCCGCGCAATTCATCCGCATCGCGCCGCAAAAAAATCCGCCTTTCGTGGAAAAGGCCAAATTCTGAGACCCAACCGTCATGGCTAGCCTCAAGCAAGATCCCCGATTCGGCCTCACGCCGGCGAAACTGAAACGCGCTAGAGCCGCCAACCAGACGCGGGCCAAGCTTATTGGCCAAGGGCCCTTGCAAGACTTGACCGGTCGAGGATTGGCCAAGACAGACCGTAGAGCCTGCTGGCGTTAGCCGATAGGCATCCGCCTGCGTCAGGCGCGGACTCCAGCCACCGTTCATCACCAGCCGGTCGCGGCCGCACACAATCTCAAGCGCGAGCGGCTGGGCACAGGCGGTTTGCGACCATGGGCCCGCAATTGGCGCGCCGACATCGACCATTACGGTCAAGGCCCCGATCTGAAGCCTTTGATAACCAGACTGGCGCGCCTGTTGTGGCAGCTTGGGGTCAAGGTCCTGGTCATCATGCGCCCCGGCCGCGGCAATCATGGCGCGGTCCCCAGCCTCGCCACCCTGAAAGCTGGCCAATCGGCCATCGGGCAGTGTGAAAAAGCGCATGGCTTGCGTCAGGCGGCTAATGGCCAAGGTTACGGCTGCAGGCGCAGCCTGTCCGCGTTGCGACAGGCCATCATCAAGGCTCAAAAGATCGAGCAAAAGCGCCATAGCCGCCTCGGGTGACCGGCTGACATGGCCGCCGTCGCTCAGCACGGTCACGGGCAGGGTCTGAACCAGACGGTCAAGGGCACGCGCCAACAAACGCTCCGGGTTAGGCCCCTTCAGGGCGCAGGCCGCAATCGCCACAAGGGTCGCGCGCTCAGCGGGGCTTGGGCCGGGCTCGGCCATCAGATAATGGGCTTGACGCAGCAGGCCCTTGCAAACCTGCCCGATCTCCAGGTCCGAGGCCACCTTGGCCAGACCGCCGAGCTGGCAGGCAAAAGCATAGACCCGCCGCTCCAAAACACTGCGGTCCCAGGCAAACCGGTTCCAGCGGCCAAATTCACGCTGCCAGCCCAGCACGAGTTGCAGCCCCTTGAGGCGGCCCTCAGCCCCCAAGGCGACAAGATTGTTTAGCCACACAAATTGGTGCAGGGCTGTGGCAAATTGCCGACTTGGACTGGCCATGGCCCACGGATTGCCATCGGGGCCAATTTCAATCTGACCGCCGCTCAAGCTCAGGTTTCCGGCCAAGATCGCCTTGCCCTGGTCCAGATCAACGGGCCGAAGGTCTTTCGGCGTCGCTGCCACCCCTTGGATTTGAGGTACAGCCCAGGACAACCAAAACCGCAGGCCAAGATCGCAAACCGCGTGCAAGGCCTCCAGCCCCATTGCGATCAGGGCCTGAAACTGCATTTGCAGGTGCCGCGCCCGACCCAGATATTGCGACCAAGGCCTTGGCTGGGTCATGGGTTTGGCTCAGATCACGCGCAGGGCGCGGATATTGTCCGCATAGGCCGCCGCGCCGCCGCGAAACACCGCTGATCCCGCCACCAGGGCTGTTGCGCCTGCGGCCACGCAGAGCGGTGCGGTCTCGGGCGTCACGCCGCCGTCCACCTCAAGCACAATATCCTTGCCGCTCGCGTCAATCATTGCCCGCAAGTCTTCGATTTTTTTCAGTTGCGAGGTCATAAAGCTCTGACCGCCAAAGCCTGGATTGATCGACATGACCAAGATCAGATCAATATCCTCCATCATCCATTCAATGACTTGCGGCGGGGTAGAGGGGTTAAACACCACGCCCGCCTTTGCGCCCAATTGGCGAATGCGCTTCAAGGTGCGGTTCAGATGCGGCCCGGCCTCGGGATGGACACTGATAATGTCCGCACCCGCATCGACAAACGCCTCAAGATAAGGGTCCGCAGGCGCAATCATTAAATGCACGTCAAAAGGAATATCCACATGCGGCCGCAGGGCCTTAACAATGTCTGGCCCCAAGGTGATATTGGGCACAAAATGGCCGTCCATGACGTCAATATGGATCCAGTCGGCGCCCGCCAAAGTCACCGCCCTAACCTCTTCGCCAAGACGCGAAAAGTCACTGGCAAGGATGGAGGGGGCGATCAGGGTTGATTTTGCATTCATGATCTTGACTTAGCCTCGCCAAGCTTGCTGGTGCAAGCCAACAAGTGTTAATCCACGGTTTAATTGTGACGCCTGATTTCGGCGGCGCTCAAGGACATAGCAAAATCATGATCGAGGCGGTTATCTGGGACTTTGGCGGTGTTTTTACAAGCTCGCCCTTCGAGGCCTTTAATCGGTTTGAGACCGAGCGCGGACTACCCCACAATCTTATTCGCAAAATCAACAGCACTAATCCAGACACCAATGCCTGGGCCTTGTTCGAGCGCAATGAGATTGACACGGCCCGGTTTGACGAGATGTTTGCGCAAGAGTCGCAAAACCTTGGCCACAGCTTGCGAGGCGCAGAGATATTGCCGCTACTTTCGGGGGATATTCGCCCCGCCGTGGTCGCCGCCCTGACGCTTTGCAAGGCAAGGTTCAAGGTCGGCTGTATCACCAATAATGTCGCCGCTGGCGAGGGTGCGGGCATGGCTTCCAGCCCCGACAAGGCAAGCGCAGTGCGCGAAATCATGCAGCATTTCGACGTGGTGATCGAAAGCTCTAAGGCCGGGGTGCGCAAGCCAGACCCAAAAATTTATCAGATGATGTGCCAGTCGCTTGACCTGCCTCCATCCGCTTGTGTTTACCTTGATGACCTCGGCGTGAATTGTAAGCCAGCCGCGAGCCTGGGCATGACCGCCATCAAGGTCGTGAGCGAGGCTCAGCTCCTGCGCGACCTGTCAGCCGTGGTTGGCCTTAACCTGGAGCCCGTTGCCGCATGAGCCGCCCCGTCAAGATGCCGATTGAGGATGCCTTGAGTGCCCTGCCGCTTTGGCACGCCGCGACGGCCAAGGAAGCCATCAGCCGAAGCTTTGTATTTAAGGATTTCAGTCAGGCCTTTGGCTTTATGACCCAGGCCGCCTTGGCGGCCGAGCGGATGGACCATCATCCCGAATGGTTCAATGTATATAACAAGGTTGAGGTCACCCTCACCACGCATGATGCGGGCGGCGTAACCGCGCTTGATCTTGAAATGGCCCGCCTGATGGACGCCCTGGCGGCCGGGCCAAGCCCTAATTGACCAGCAGAAATCCCAATAAAAGTTTGGCACCCGGGCGGCCCAGGACCCGGTTGGTCGTGTGTTGCAGCGCATCGGTCAATTGATCCAGATCCGGCGGGGTGCGGGGTGGCAAGTCATACATAAAGCTTGAAATCGTCTGGACATAGGCCGCGCGCAGCCGGGGCTGGGACAATTGGGTGCGCTCACGCAGGGCCAGATTAGGCAAATCCAGGGTGATGAGCACCTCAACCTTTCCCATCTGATAATTTGACCGGAATATGTTGACGGCCAGGGGCTGCAATTGAACAAGGTTTGTTGACATTTCAGGGCCATCGCTCTTGGCCTCGGCCTTGGCCAAGGCCATGGGTGCAACGGCAAGCCAAGCGGTTGCAAGGGTCAAAAACCCGGTCAGAAGAATGCGGCACCTACCCATGGCCAGAGCCTAGCGGCCAAGCATTGACAGAGCGTTTATGCCCGGACGGATGGTCACAGGGGGCTGGCTTTGCCTTGACCTTTCGGGTCCGCGCAACAATATCGGATCAAGATCAGCCGTCCATGAGGACGCGTGAGGTGCAATCATGACTGTCGAACGATCCTTGGCCCAAGGCTTGAAGCGCGGCGCGGTTCGACGCTGCCCCAATTGCGGACAGGGGCGGCTGTTTCGCGGCTATCTGAAAATCCGCAGCAAGTGTGATCATTGCGGCCACGATAATGGCCAATACCCCGCCGATGACGCACCGCCCTATTTCACCATATTGCTGGTTGGGCATTTGGTGATCGCACCCATGCTCGCTTTTCCCTTTATCTGGGAATGGCCTACGGGTCTGGTCTTGAGCCTGACCATGCCGTCGGTTGGCTTACTGACCCTGGGCTTGCTGCCCTTGGTCAAGGGGGCCGTGGTTGGGGCGCAATGGGCGATTGGCAAACACGGTTAGGACTATCGCTCTTGTCCCTA
>JBIIZD010000158.1:0-3182 GCA_044346445.1 Caulobacteraceae bacterium | reverse complement strand
ACCTTTCGCCACATCCGCGCGGAATTTGAGGCAGCAGGACTGCCGGTTTTAGGTTGCCTGCTACAAGAACGTGAGGCCTATCGGGCCATATTTTCGTTTGGGGGGACAGTTGGCGGCCTGACAACGGCGCAAGCTTCCAATCTTGATGCGGCCAAAGCCAATATCGCAGATTTTGCCAAGGCAGTGACGGCGCGTCTGCGTCAGACCGCTATTGCGGCACAATAGGAGAGGGCACCATGACCGACCTACCCATAAAAACGCGGGTTGCCTTAGATCTGGCCGATGATGATGATGACATGGGCCTAAATTTGAGTGCGTTCAAGCCACGCTCAGCCCCCATCGGCTCTGGCACGGCGGTTACAGCGCAGCAAGCCTTGCGTGACGCCTCCGAAAAACAAGGGTTCCACGCCCGGCCTGAAGTGCCAGTAGCGCCGGTTGCGCGGCCAAAGGCGGTAAAGGCCAAGCCTGTGGTCATAGAGCCCATAGTCCGGCGCAGGACACGCAAAAAAAGCGGTCGGGTACATCAGCTTAACGTCAAACTAACCCGCGAAACCATCGAGTATGTTTATGATCTGGCCGATACCCGCGGCTGGATCGTAGCCGAAGTTATTGAGCATGCACTTGATGTTCTAAAATCAACACCAGAGGGCAAGGCCAAGCGCTTGCGTGAGCGGCCATAGAGGATGCCCGCAAGGCCAAGGCGCGCCATTATTGGGCGCGCCGCTGGGCCCAAGCGGGGCGTTAAACAGGTTATTAGAATCTGTTAGAAGGTTAAGGGGTGAAATATATCAATAAAATCAATAAGTTGTGGCGTTATTTCGTCGGTGATACCCCTAGATTTTGTCGGTGATACCCCGGTGGGATTGTCGGTGATACCCCGCCTTAGCGTCGGCGTTACCCCGACTCACCCAAACCAGACCTGCCCATCTCATCGCTTGGTCTTGCGATCCGCCAAGGCGTTTATCGCTGCCAGGCTGTGGCATAAACCGTCATTGTGGCACTGAGGCGGGTAGAATTCTCAATCCAATAGACGAAAAACGAATCAGGGCCTTGATCGTCGGTGATACCCCTAATCGAATGTCTTCGAAACCCCTAAGCCGGCGTCTGCAATACCCCTAATCAAGCGTCGCCAATACCCCTAACTAAGCGTCGGCGATCCCCCTAACATCTATGTCGGCAATACCCCTAATCTTGCCGTAATCCTGCGTCGCCAATACCCCTAATCGCCGGTAGGATCGGACATCATGTCATTATCATCATCGAACAGCGCAAAAGAGAATGAACCTTCAGGCTCGTGCGCGGCACCGCTAGTCTTGGCCCGAAATTTTGGCGTCACGACTGCGAGCACACGATCATTGCGCAGACCCTTGAGCACATAGCCCTCAGCCTTCATGCCCTTCTCCATCGCGCCGGAGGGATCACGGGCCAGACCATAGCGATAGTCGGGTAGGGGGTCGCGCGCTATAATGTCCTTCAATTCAGCCTTGAACTTGCGCAATTCCCCCGAAACACCAACTTTTTCTGCCAAGCGCGGCAGGCTGATGGACCAGCTTGCCTGATCGCCGCAATGCTTACGGGCCAATTCATAAAGTCTACGTTCGATCCCTCCGGTTAGCTGGAAATAGTCCCGGTTGACGGTCAGAACGCGCCTTTCCTTGGTAATGGCGCGGAAGGTCCAATCATTGAGTGTCACCTCGACCGCCTTCATTCGCCGCCGCCCGCCCGGTCGCTCGATCTCGACAACCCGGAAATTGTCAATCCAGCCAAAGCCGCGCCGCTCACGTACCTCAGCGGCAGAAATCGAGGTCTTAACCGTGGTGCCGCGCAGGCGTTCTAGCGCATCGAGAAAGGCGTCATAGGCCTTGGCCCCCACCTGACCTGGCTTTGCTCTTTGGGTGACGATCAAAAAGTCATGGGCCGGAAAACGCACTGTGCGACTGACAGGCTCACCGCGCTCCATGCGCTCATTGATGAGCGAGGTCAGATAGATCAGCACATCGCGGTCCCAAACCGTGGCCACGCCCTTGTGACTGGGCGCGACCTCAATGGTCACGCGATCGTCGCTATAGACAATCGGCTCCATTCTCGGCCGTTTGGCCAAGGAGAAAAAGGGAAACTCCAGTAGGGCGCGATCTTCCTTGATCGGCGCATCCACTAGGGCATCTAAAAAGAAATCGACCTGCCCCTTCACAGGCTCCCCTTCGCGAATCGCTGTGCAAACGTCTGCAATACCCCTATTGCACACGGATTCTCTGCCCGAGTCTCGCCTAGAATTATTGCGCACCCCAAGACCTTGAAAAACCGGCCTTTGCAGGTCATGTGAACCAGCCTAACCCCTAACCCCTCAACCGATTGTGCCACCAAGGCTCTATGACCGAATTTCAAGCTCAATCTGCCATAGCTTTGACCCTGCCAGACTGGCCAGAATTTGGCCTGCTCGACGATGTGCGCTCACCCCTATTTGCAGCCCTTGACCATGATGAGCCTGTGGCCCTAGCGACCCTGTTTCGCCTTGACGGCGGCGGACCGCGCCCGGTGGGGACCCAGATGGTGTTTACCGCCGCTGCAGCACATGGATTCTTATCTGGCGGCTGCATCGAGGCTGATGTGACCTTGCACGCAGCCCAGGTCTTGGCAAATGGACAGCCAAAACGTCTGGTCTATGGTCCATCGGGGCCCTGGCCTGACATCCGTCTCCTGTGCGGTGCCGAAATTGAGATATTGCTTGAGCGAATCTTGCCAGATGACCTGGCCGCTCAGCAGCTTCGGGCATTTAGCAAGGCCCGAACGCCCGCTGTCTGGATCAGTAATGGTTCGGCTCGCCGCTGTGTGCGTGACCAACGCGGCGAAGAGACGGCTTGGCAAAATGCGCCGTTTGAAATCAGCCGCGCTTACAGCCCTCGACCTCGCCTCATTATCATTGGCTCGGACCCTGCGGCCTTGGCTATGGCCAGACTGGGGGTTCAAACGGGGTTTGAGACCTGGCTGAATCGGCCCAAGGGTCCGCAAGACGCGCCGCTCATCCCCGGCCTTCACTATATCCGCTCTGATCCGAGAACGGCCCTTTTCGAGATTGGCCTGGATGCCTGGACCTCGGTAGCGGTTGCCAGTCATGATATGGACACTGACCATGCTGCGCTCACGGCAGCTTTAACTTCAGACGCTGCCTATGTCGGGCTGCT
>JBIIZD010000008.1:0-39590 GCA_044346445.1 Caulobacteraceae bacterium | reverse complement strand
CAGCGATCTAACCCAGATGCTTCAAGCCGAACGCGCCAAGACGTGATCGATCACGCCCTGATCCACTGATCCAGATCAAGGCGCGCCAAGCCCAAATAACGGCCTATCAAGTTATTGTTTTTCCAGATTCGCACGGACCTTGGGTCTGCTGCGCGCTTGGCTTGGTGGTTTGTCATGATCGTATTTTCTGTCGTTAAAGAACCGTTTGGCTGGGCTGTTTGCACCGGCGGATGCATGACCACGAGCTTTCGCACGCGCGAATTTGCTATTCGTGAGGCCCATTGCCTGGCCAATGCCATTCAATCCCACGGTCAAGATACCAAGGTCATCATTCTGGACGAGGATGAGTACGAGTCGGTCGGAACACTGGTCAGGTCCGTAACGCCAATGACCCCGTCCTTTAACGCCATGCGCGGCTAGGCTGGTGAGAGGGCGAGCTTAAATCGGCCTTCGGTAACCTAATCATGATCAATGAAAAATCTCCGCAGACATTGGGGCTGGAGGTCCGGCAGAGCGTTCGTGCTTGGCTAGGCGCGGGTCTGGACAGTGCACTCTGGATCGATCAGACCCCAATCCGGGCTGAACTTTTCAGTATCGAACGCCTCAAGGACCACGCCAAGGCCTTGGCAAGCGGCCAGGCAGTTGCCCCACAACGCACCAGCGGCATATCCCTAACGCGCCGTCTTAGCGATAACGAAACGGCCTTGCTGACGGTTCGGCGTGACGTGGCCGAGGCCCTAAAGGGCGGCGAATCCATCACGGCGGCGGCCGAATGGTTGATCGATAACTTCCACGTTGTCGAAGGCCAGATCGCCGAGGTCCGCACCGACCTGCCCCGTGGCTATTATCGCCAGTTGCCCAAGCTGATGACGGGCCCATTTGCCGGTTATCCGCGTATATTTTGCCTGGCCTGGGCGTTTGTCGCCCATACGGACAGCCTGTTTGATCCCGAAGCCCTGCGCCAGTTTCTAGATGCCTATCAAACCGTTGAACCGCTCAGCATTGGCGAGCTTTGGGCCGTATCCATCACCATGCGACTGGTGCTTGTGGAGAATTTGCGCCGACTAGGTCAGGTCATATTGGACAGCCGTCAGGCGCGCGGCCTGGCCAATGCCCTGTCTGACAAGCTGCTCAATACGCCAGAGCCGATGACCGCTTCTCACAAGGACTTGCTGGCCAGCTACAATCAATCCACCTATTCCTCCGCCTTTCTGGTTCAGCTTGTCCACCGCTTGCGCGACCAGGATGCGACCATGGCCCCGGCCTTGGCATGGCTGGACGAGCAGCTTTTGAAACAAGGCACCACGGCCGAGGCCCTTGTGCGCGAAGAGCATCAAAGGCAGGTCAATAGCAGCGTTTCAGTGCGCAATATCATCACCAGTATGCGCTTGATTTCCAATCTCGACTGGTCTGAGCAGTTTGAAAAAAACAGCCTGGTCGATCGGGCGCTGCATACCACCGAAACCTATGGCCTGATGGATTTTGCCACCCGCAACCTCTATCGCACAGCGATTGAGCAATTTGCGCGAGGATCACGGCTCTCCGAGATTGAGATTGCTGATGCCGCGATCAAGATGGCCAAGGCTGCCCATGATGCGCACCCGGACCGTGAAGGCCGCAACCGCGAATCTGACCCCGGCTATTATCTGATCGCCAAGGGCCGCACAGTTTTTGAACCTGCCATTGGCTTTAGCCCCACAGCCAAGAGTTGGCCGGGCCGTATGTATCGCAAGCTTGGCATTGGCGGTTATGTGCATGCCAGTCTGATCCTGGCGGCGGCCCTGCTGTGCCTGCCGCTTTGGGCGGCCTATAGCCATGGCGTGGGCGCCGCATGGCTTGGTCTATTGGCCTTGCTCGGTCTTGTGCCAGCCATCGACTTGGCCATCGCCCTGGTCAATCAGATGGTAACGCGAGGGTATCGCGCAACCTTGCTGCCTGGCCTTGATCTGGCCAAGGGCATACCGACGGCCCTGCGCACCCTGGTCGTGGTGCCAAGCCTTCTGACCAGGCTAGACGCCATAGATGAGCAGATTAGCAACCTGGAAATTCACCATCTGGCCAGCCCGGACGGCGAACTGCAATTTGCCCTGCTGACCGACTGGGTCGATGCCGCCAGCGAGCACCTGCCGGGTGATGAGGCCCTGGTTTATGCCGCCCAGGCCGGGATTGATCGGCTCAATGCGCTCTATGGTCCGGCGCCAGAGGGGCCAAGATTTCTGCTGTTTCATCGTCGCAGAACATGGAATCCCGGCGAAGGCTGCTGGATGGGAACTGAGCGCAAACGCGGCAAGGTCTGCGAACTGAACCGCCTGTTGCGCTGCGCCACCGACACCACCTTCCTGCCGCCCCAGCATGTGCCCATGGGCATTCGCTATGTCATCACCCTTGATGCCGACACCAAATTACCGCGCGAGACCGTAGCTCGCCTGATCGGCAAGATGGCGCACCCGCTAAATCAGCCAAGACTGGATGCCAAAAGTCAGCGCGTGATCGAAGGCTATGCTGTGCTCCAGCCCAGGGTAACGCCGGCCTTGCCAACGGGCCATGAGGGCTCGCTCTTCTTGCGCGTGTTTTCTGGTGCTCTTGGCATTGATCCCTATGCAGCCGCCGTCTCGGATGTCTATCAGGACCTGTTTGGCGAGGGCACCTATACGGGCAAGGGCATTTATGACCTTGATGCCTTTGAAGCCGCCCTCAAGGGGCGTGTGCCGGACAATAGCCTGCTTAGCCATGACCTGTTCGAAGGCATATTTGCACGGGCGGGTCTGGCCTCGGATGTCGAGGTGGTTGAGGACTTCCCGACCCGTTATGACGTGGCCAGTCTAAGGCACCACCGTTGGGCACGAGGCGATTGGCAGCTACTGCCTTGGGTGTTTGGCAATGGCCCCAAGGGTGCCAAGGGCCATGTGCCGGTTATTGGTCGCTGGAAGATGCTGGACAATCTGCGACGGACCTTGTCCGCACCGGCCCTGGTTTTGGCCCTGATGGCCGGTTGGGCGATGACGCCGCAAATGGCGGTTGTTTGGACCCTATTTTTGTTGGCGACGATTGTTCTGCCGCCCCTGATCCCAGTCTTGGCCCACATTCCGCTCAGCCGGGCGGGGGTCAGTCTGCGCAGTCATTTGCGCGCCCTCACAGCCGAGTTGCGACTAGCCCTGATCCAGTCAGGCATGATGATTGTGTTCTTGGGTGATCAAGCCTGGCGCATGGCCGATGCCATTATCCGCACGCTGTATCGCCTCGGCATTAGCCGCCGTCAGATGCTGCAATGGACACCGACGGCTCAGATTACCCTAGCGCCAGCCCCAGACCTTAAGGGCTATTATAGCCATATGGGCGGCGCGATTGGGGTTGGGGTTGTCGCCTTGGCCACAACCAGCCTTTGGGGTGATGCGACCTGGGGACTGCCAGCCCTGTTTGCCGGGCTTTGGATCTTGTCGCCAGCCCTCGCCTTCTGGGCCAGCAAATCGCCGACCATTACCAGCCGCAGGCCCATTGCCGAGGGCGACGCCACCGCCCTTCGCCTCATCGCGCGCCGCACCTGGCGGTATTTTGAGACCTTCGTGACCGCCAGCGACAATATGCTGCCGCCGGACAATTTTCAGGAAACGCCAGAGCCCGTGCTGGCCCATCGCACCTCACCGACCAATATCGGCCTTTACCTATTGTCCACGGCCAGCGCCCGTGACTTTGGTTGGATCGGCACCCAAGACGCGGTTGAACGTCTGGAGGCGACCTTCGTCACTCTGAACCGTCTGACGACCTGCCATGGTCATTTTTATAACTGGTACGACACTCAGGACCTACGACCGCTTGAGCCCCATTATGTCTCCAGCGTCGATAGCGGCAATCTGGCCGGACACCTGATCGCATTGGCCCAGGCCTGCCGCGACTGGCAGGCCGGGCCGGTCGGGGCCAGTGTCTATTGGCAGGCCAGCCTTGATACCCTCGCCCTGATGCGCGATGCCGCGCGCCACTATCGTGCGCGCAGGCCGGGACGCGGTATGGGCTGGCGACGGCTTGAAGACGAGGTCGGGCGTCTGGAGCGTGGCTTGAAGGCGGCGCTGGCCAATGGCGAAGACGCCTGGTCCAGCCTGGCCAATCTTTGCGACATGGCCGCCAATATGGTCGATAGCGTCCATGGCATAATACTGGAGGAAGATGACCCCAGCCTTGGCATAGACCTCATGGCCTGGGCCGATAGTGTGCACGGCTGCTTGAAAAGCCATGGCCGCGACCTGAACCCGGCTGGCCAAGACCCGCATGCAGGGCCTTTGCTGATCCCGCGTCTTCTGGCCCTGGAGACCGCGTCACGGGCCATGGCTCTGGCCATGGACTTCACGCTCTTGCTCGACCCGCAGCGGCTATTGCTGTCCATCGGCTATCAAAGTTCTGACGGCAGCCTTGATCCGAGCTGTTACGACCTTTTGGCGTCAGAAGCCCGCCTCGCCAGCTTTATTGCCATTGCCAAGCGCGACGTTCCCACCCGCCACTGGTTCAGGCTTGGTCGCGCTGTGACCGCCATCGGGCATGGCTCGGCCCTGATTTCCTGGTCTGGCTCGATGTTCGAATACCTGATGCCATCCATTGTCATGCGCGCCCCGTCTGACAGTCTGATCGAACAGACCAACCGCCAGATTGTCGGTCGCCAGATCGATTATGCCCGCTCGCTCATGACACCTTGGGGCGTTTCTGAATCCGCCTTCAATGTGCGCGATCGAGATTTTACCTATCAGTATTCGAACTTCGGGGTTCCGGGGCTGGGCCTGAAGCGAGGCCTTGCCGATAACACGGTGATTGCACCCTATGCTACGGCCCTGGCCGCCATGATTGACCCGCAAGCGGCCTGTCGCAATTTCGAAGCCCTGGAAGGCTTGGGCGCACGCGGTCGCTATGGCTTTTACGAGGCCCTGGACTTTACCCCTGCCCGCCTGCCAACGGGTCAAAGCGTGTCGATGGTCCGGGCCTTTATGGCCCATCACCAGGGCATGACGATTACGGCCATAGCCGACTGTTTGCTCGACGGTCTGATGTGCAAAAGATTTCATGCCGAGCCCATGATCGCAGCGACAGAACTATTGCTGCAAGAGCGGGTCCCGCGCGACTTTGTGGTTTCAAGATCGGTCGTGGCCGATCCCGCCCATATCAGCCGCGATCAAGATCTAAGCAGCGGCTTTGCCTGGCGCACCCAGCCCGACACGCCAAGCCCAACCACCCAGCTTTTGTCCAATGGGCGCTATGGCGTCATGTTGACCGGGGCAGGATCAGGCTATAGCCGCTGGGGCGATCAGGCCCTGACACGGTGGCGCGAGGACGCAACCTGCGACGACTGGGGCAATTATATCTATCTGCGCGATGTGAAATCAGGTCGGATATGGTCGCCCACCTATCAGCCGCTCGCCGATGACACGGGCACATTTGACGTCATATTCAACGAAGACCGGGCCGAGTTTAGCCATCGCGACCAAGAGCTCGTAACCAGCCTGCAGGTCGTTGTCTCGGCCGAAGACGATTCAGAAGTCCGCCGCTTGACCGTATCCAATCTGAGCGACCAGCCGATCGAGATCGATATTACGACCTATTGTGAACTGGTCTTGACCCAGCAGGCCGCCGATCTTGCGCATCCAAGCTTTGCCAAGATGTTTGTTGAAACCGAGTATCTGAGCGGGCTTGGGGCCCTGCTGGCCACACGTCGGCGGCGAAGCCATGAGGAGCCTGAAATCTGGGCAGCGCATCTGGCCGTGATTGATGCCAAGACCGTCGGCAAGCGCGAATTTGAAACTGACCGCGCGCGGTTCCTGGGCCGTGGCGGCGGCGTGCGCAATCCGGCCTCGATCATGGATGGACGGGCCTTGTCTGGAACAACAGGCGCAGTGCTCGACCCGGTCTTTGCCCTGCGCAACCGGATCACACTGGCGCCCGGCGGCTCGGCACGGATCGACTTCTGGACCATGGTCGCCAGTACGCGCGGCGAAATCCTCGACCTGATCGACAAGCATCACGATATTGGTGCGTTTGAGCGGGCAGTCGCCATGTCCTGGACTCAAGCTCAAGTCCAACTGCACCATCTGGGCATAGACCGCAAACAGGCGCGCCAATATCAGCGGCTTGCCGCCCACATGCTCTATGCCAATCCTATGCTGCGGCCGCCATCGGATGTCATCAAGGCTGGACAGGGCGCGCAGCCTGGCCTTTGGGGACTGGGCATTTCGGGTGACCTGCCGATCATGTTGGTGCGGGTCTCGGACAGCGAGCATCAAGGCCTGGTCCGCGAAGCCTTGGAAGCGGTGGAGTATTGGCGGCTAAAGCAGCTGTTTGTCGATCTGGTGATCCTCAACGAAAAAGACAGCTCCTATATTCAAGACCTTCAATCCAATTTGACGACCCTGGTCCGGACCAGCCAATCACGGCCCCAGATCGGTGCAGCCTCAGCGACGGGCCATGTCTTTATCCTGCGCGCCGACCAGATCGAGCCGCAGGCCCGCGACCTGCTCATCTCTATTGCTCGGGTTCAACTGGTCGGGGAAAAGGGACGATTGATCGACCAGCTCGATCGTGGCACCCCGCCTCGTGCGCACCTCAAACCAAGGCCAGGTCCCAAGCCCAGGCCCGTCATGTCCGAATTGCAGATTTTCCGTCCTGCCACAGGCATGGAATATTTCAATGGCATTGGCGGGTTTTCCAAGGCGGGTAAAGAGTATGTCACCCTGCTTGGTCCTGGACAGTCCACGCCTGCGGCCTGGATCAATGTGATTGCCAATCCGCATTTCGGCTTTCAGGTTTCGGCCGAGGGCGGCGGGTTTACCTGGTCTGTCAGCAGCCGCGAGCACCAGATCACGCCCTGGTCGAATGATCCGGTCACCGATAAGCCAGGTCAGGTGTTTTATATTCGCGACGAGGTTTCCGGCCAGGTCTGGACCCCGACCGCCCTGCCCATTCGTGACGAGACCGCCAACTATTCGGCGGCCCATGGCTTTGGCTATACCCAGTTCCACCACGCCGCAAATGGCATCGAGTCCGAGCTTTTAAGCTTTGTGCCCCTGTCCGATCCAATCAAGATTGCCCGCCTGCGCCTGACCAATCTTAGCGAGCGCAAGCGGACCTTGTCGGTCACCAGCTATGTCGAATGGGTACTCGGCTCCAACCGCGCCGCCAGCGCGCCGTTCGTCTGCACAGCCTTGGATACGCAAACAGGCGCCGTGACGGCCCGCAATGCCTGGAATCCTGCCTTTTGCGAACGCGTCGCCTTTGCCGATATGGCGGGGCGCCAAACCCAATGGACCTGCGACCGGCGCGAATTTCTAGGTCGCAACGGTGTTTTGGCCTGGCCTGCGGCCCTGAGCCGGACCACAGGGCTTCAAGGTCGCTCCGGCGCGGGGCTGGACCCATGCGCGGCCCTGCAACAAACCGTGATGCTGGAGCCGGGGGCCCAGTTGGACATTGTCTTCTTGCTGGGCGATGCCGACAATCTAGCCCAGGCCCAGGACCTGATCCGCCAGTATCGCCAAGCCGACCTTGACCTGGAATTGGCCAAGGTCACCCAGTTCTGGGACGACACACTTGGCAAGGTTCAGGTCAAGACCCCGGACCGGTCCATGGACATTATGCTCAATGGTTGGCTCACCTATCAGACCCTGGCCTGCCGGGTCTGGGCGCGGGCGGGCTTTTATCAGGCCAGCGGGGCCTATGGGTTTCGTGACCAGTTGCAGGATGGCATGGCCCTGGCCACGATTGCGCCAAGCCTGACCCGCGATCACTTGCTGCGCGCGGCTAGTCGCCAGTTCGTCGAGGGCGATGTCCAGCACTGGTGGCTGCCCCATTCTGGCCAGGGCGTCCGAACCCGGATTTCCGATGACCGGGTTTGGCTGGCCTTTGCCGCGGCGCACTATGTGCAGGTGACAGGTGATGGCGCCGTGCTGGATGAACCCGTATCCTTCCTGGCAGGCCCATTGCTCGAACCGCACCAAAGCGATCTGTTCTTCCTGCCGACAACCTCAGACGTAATAGCCAGCCTTTATGACCATTGCGCCCTTGCGCTGGATGCCAGTCTTGCGACCGGCGACCATGGCCTGCCCCTGATCGGCGGCGGGGATTGGAATGACGGCATGAACAGGGTCGGCGAAGGCGGCCAGGGCGAAAGCGTCTGGCTCGGCTGGCTCTTGTTTGCCGCGCTCGAACGGTTCTCCAAGATTGCCGATGCGCGCGGCGATTCAGGCCGGGCAGAGGTCTGGAGGGCGCATCAGATTGCGCTTGTGGCGGCCATGGAGACCCATGCCTGGGACGGGCACTGGTATCGCCGCGCCTGGTATGATGATGGCACGCCGCTTGGCTCATCGGCGAATGAAGAATGTCGGATCGATTCCATCGCCCAGGCCTGGTCGGTCCTGTCCGGCGCTGCCCCCGCCGACCGCGCCGCCGAGGCCATGGCGTCGATGGAGCGCGAACTGATCTTGCCACAAGAGGGTCTGGCCCTGCTCTTGACCCCGCCGTTTGATCGCACCACCAAGGATCCGGGCTATATTCTTGGCTATCCCCCTGGGCTTCGGGAAAATGGGGGCCAATACACCCATGCTGCCATGTGGTCCGTCATGGCCCTGTCCGCCCTGGGCGAAGGCGACAAGGCCACAGCCCTGTTTTGGATGCTCAACCCGATCAATCATGCCCGCACGCGCATTGACAGCCACCGCTATAAGGTCGAGCCCTATGTCGTCGCCGCTGACGTCTATTCGGCCTCAGGCCATCGGGGGCGCGGCGGCTGGACCTGGTATACAGGCTCTGCCGGTTGGATGCAGCGCGCGGGTCTTGAATCGCTTCTGGGCCTCAAGATTGAAGGCGATCATTTCAGCCTCGATCCTTGCATACCGCGAACCTGGCCGCGCTATGACATGGTCCTGCGCCATGGCTCTGCGGTTTATGAAATCAGGGTCGATAACCCCGATGGGGTGCAGCGCGGCATCGGTCATGCAAAACTGGATGGCCAAGACCTAGGCCAAAGGCCCTTGGTCATTCGCCTGATCGATGACGGCCAAGTCCATCAGGTCATTGTGACCTTGGCCTAGGCTTGGACGGCCAGGTTAGGACCTTGGTCCGCGCTTGGCCGGGCCAGGTCTTGGCTTGGCGCTGCTGCCAGGCCTTTGGGTCATGGGCTTTGCCGGTCTTGCCGCCCCGGCCTTGAGCATACTGGGCCGTGCAGTCCCCGGCTTGCCTGTCACAGGCTTGCCCGCCACAGGCTTGCCTGTCCCCGTCTTGCCTGTCCCAGGCTTGCGCTCGATCAGGGTTGCGCCCTTGGCGGGACCGGCGCGGTAATGCTTGACCGGTGCGCGCTTGGCGGCTTCAGCCGCAGTCTTATGCGGGGCCTGGGGCTTGTGCGGCGATAGCTTGGGCTTGGCCTTGGCCCAGCCGGGCTTTTTCTTGACCGGGCCAGCGCGATCGGGAACCCGTTCTGCGCTCAAGGCAACAGGTTCCGTCACCGCCCGGCGCGGGGCAGGCTCTGGCCTTGGGCCTTCTAGCCGCACATTGCGTCGATCCGGCTGAGCTGGAGCGGTCGGTACAGGCGCGACGCCCGAGCCCAGGGGCAGATTGGCCTCGGCAATATAGGCGCTGAGCTGTTCGCGAATGACGCGCGGTCCGATCTCCTCCGCCGCCCCGACTGGCAAGGTGCCAAGCTGGAACGGGCCATAGGCCAGACGGATCAGGCGATTAACCTGCAAGCCAATTGAGTCCAGCACCTTGCGAACTTCACGGTTCTTGCCCTCCGAAAGGGTAACCGTGATCCAGACATTGGTGTGTCGGGTGCCTTCCTTGACCTTGTCCAGCTTGGCGATAATCGGGCCATATTTGACGCCTTCGAGGGTCAGTCCGGGCAGGAGCCGATCCAGTCTGGACTGTGAGGTCTCGCCATAGGCCCGCACCCGATAGGTCCGGCTCCAGCCGCTAGACGGCAGTTCCAGCGCCCTTGCAAGCGCCCCGTCATTGGTCAGCAGCAACAGGCCTTCGGAGTTCAAATCCAGCCGCCCAACCGAGATTACGCGCGGCAATTCCTTGGGCAGGGCCTCAAACACAGTCGGGCGGCCTTGCGGGTCCTTATGGGTCGTCACCAGACCGACCGGCTTGTGATAGCGCCACATCCGGGTGGGCTCAGCCTCGCCGACCACCTCGCCATCCACGGTCAGAATATCGTCGGGCGCGACCTTGACCGCTGGGGTCAGCAGGACCTGGCCATTGACCCGCACCCGCCCGGCCTCGATCAGCCGCTCGACCTCGCGGCGCGAGGCGACACCGGCCCGGGCCAGGGCCTTGGCCACACGCTCGCCTGCGACGCCGGACAGGTGGTCCGTGTCGTTTTCATCGGGATCGCGAACACGTGGGCCTTGACCCAGAACGTCCCAGGGTTTTGGGTCTTCTGTATGATTGACCATGATGAGCGCACAATGCGCATTGCCTTGGCTTGTGCGCAAGCCGCCGCAGACACAGGCGAGGCCCCAATCGGCGCGGTTGTGATCGATTCTGCCTCTGGAGAGGTCATTTCGACCGCCCACAACCAGCCCATTGGCCTAAATGACCCCACAGCCCATGCCGAAATCCTGGCCATAAGGACAGCGGCGCAAAAGCTGGGCAATTATCGACTCACCGGCCTAACCCTTGTTGTGACGCTAGAGCCCTGTGCCATGTGCGCAGGCGCAATCAGTCATGCGCGGATTGGACGGCTGGTTTACGGGGCTGACGATGCCAAGGGCGGGGCCGTGGTCAGCGGGCCGCGCTTTTTCGAAGGCCCGACCTGTCACTGGCGACCAGAGGTCACGGGCGGTGTATTGGCGCAAGACAGTGCTGCGCTGCTGAAAAGCTTTTTCAAGGCCAGGCGCAAGCCCAAGGCCTAGGCCTTGGCGATTCGCTCGGACAACTGGGCGCGAAGCTGTGGCCAGTCGCTATCGAGGATCGAAAACACCGCTGTGTCTCGCACATGACCGGTCCAGGTGATCTTGTGCTTTCGCAAGACCCCCTCGCGTACAGCCCCCAGCTTGGCCATGGCCGCCTGACTGCGCAGATTGCGCACATCGACCATAAATTCGGCCCGCAAAGCGCCGCAGCGAAAGGCGTGGTCGAGCAATAAGAGCTTAACCTCGGGATTGGTTGCCCCGGCCCGCACCTGGGGATGCAGGAAGGTCGCGCCGATCTCAAGGCCGCCATGGGCCGGGCGCATATTCAGATAACTGCTGGTCCCGACCAGTTTGTCGTCGCTCTGGCGAACAATCGCATAGGCTATACGGACGCCGGTCTGGTGCTCGTGCAGCATTTGGGCCCAAAAGCCCTCAAAGCCGTCAGCGCACGCCTTGACCGACATGATCGCCCAGGTCTCGGGGTCGCAATCGACCGCCCAGCGCATGGCCGCCTTCATATCCGGCGTCAGGGGAACGAGCCGGACGGTCTTGGCCTCAAGAGGATTAATCGAGATCAGCATGGCCGATATGTCGCGCCCCTTTAGCGGCTTGGCAAGACTGGACAGCCTTGACCGAGGCGAAAACTAGGCCCAATCTCATTCAAACAGTCGTTTGAAATTGGCCGCACACCCTTGGCGGCGCTTGGACAGGAGGACGTTATGGACTTCGATTATTCGCCGTCGCAAAAGCAATGGGTCAAGCGGGTCACAGACTTTATGGACGAGCATATCGTCCCTGCGGTTCCTGTGTATGAAGCCCAGATGGCAGGCTTTGGCCAGGACCGCTGGAAGGTCATTCCCATCGTCGAAGCGCTAAAGGCCAAGGCCAAGGCCGCTGGACTTTGGAACATGTTCATGCCGCCGCATAGTGGCCAGACCCATGTCGATGACACATTCGAGTTCGAGGGCGCACCGCTGAGCAATCTGGACTATTCGACCATTGCCGAGATCATGGGCCGGGTCGGCTTTGCGTCTGAGGTGTTCAATTGCTCCGCTCCCGATACCGGCAACATGGAAGTCTTGATGCGCTATGGCACGCTGGAGCAAAAAGAACGTTGGCTGCGCCCCCTGATGAATGGCGAAATCCGTTCCGCCTTCCTGATGACCGAGCCGGCCGTGGCCTCGTCTGATGCAACCAATATCGAGACCAGCGTTGTCCGTGACGGTGATGACTATGTGATCAATGGCACCAAATGGTGGTCCTCAGGCCTGGGCGATCCGCGCTGCAAGGTGGCGATTGTCATGGGCAAGACCGACCCCAGCACCAATACCTATAACCAGCAGTCGCAGATTCTGGTGCCGCTCGATGCGCCGGGCATAGAGATTTTGCGCATGTTGCCGGTGTTTGGCTATGACGACGCCCCGCATGGCCATGCCGAGGTTCGGCTCAATAATGTACGGGTGCCAGTTGATCATCTGCTGCTCGGCGAAGGCCGCGGGTTTGAGATTGCCCAGGGGCGGCTTGGCCCAGGCCGTATTCACCACTGCATGCGCACGATTGGCGTGGCCGAGGTGGCGCTGGAAAAGATGTGCAAGCGGCTCATGACCCGCAAGGCGTTTGGCAAATACATTTCCGAACACTCGGTCTGGGAACAGCGCATTGCCGAGGCCCGAATCGATATCGAAATGTCGCGCCTACTCTGCCTCAAGGCCGCCGACATGATGGACAAGGCGGGCAATAAGTCCGCGCGTCTGGAAATTGCCATGATCAAGGTCGCAGCCCCGCGCATTGCGCTCAAGATCATTGACGATGCCATCCAGGCCCATGGCGGCGGCGGCGTGACCAGCGATTTTGGTCTGGCCAAGATGTATTCCAGCATCCGCACCCTGCGCCTAGCCGATGGTCCAGACGAGGTGCATTGCCGCACCATCGCCAAGATGGAGATGGGCAAGTATGGCGACGCAGTCACGCGCCATAAAAACGCCGAAGAAGCCCGCCTGCATGTTCCTGGCATTCGCTAGGGCCTGGGGCTTTTTCGTCCAGAAAAGAAGGCGGTCCAGTGGGCCGCCTTCTGTCATTTTGCAGCGGCGCGCGGCGCGCTATTGGCGCGTATCCAGGCGGCAAGGTCTGGCTCAGTCACCTCACCGGCGGCGAGGGACCAGAAGGTGCGAATACATTCGACATCCTCAGCGATCAAATCCAAACCGTTCTTGGCCAAAAACAGCAAGCAGACCACAAAGGCGGTGCGCTTATTACCATCGGCAAACGGGTGATTCCTAGCAATGCCAAACCCATAGGCCGCCGCCATATCCGCCAGGTCGGGGCTACCAAAAGCAAACAGGTTTTGAGGCCGGGCCATGGCCGACTCTAACAGGCCAATATCCCTCACGCCGTCCGCGCCGCCATGTTCTGCGAGCTGGGCGCTATGGATCGCAAGAGCAACCTTGGCCGAGACCCAATTGGGATCGGTCATTTCGCCAAGGCCCTCAGCACATTACGGCGCGACCGCATAATGTCCTCGGCCAGATTCAGATCGTCTGCCACCCCCTGATCAAAGGCGGTCATCCTCACACCATCGGGCACCTCGCTGCAAAACAGGGAGTCACCGAGGCCGACCTTCAATTGAGCAAGCAATTCCTTGGGCAAAATCACGCCCACCGAATTGCCGACCTTGGTGAGTTTAAGCTGGATCATGACGGGCCTCGTTATAACGGATGTACGAACATACCGCGCCCTTGCCACACCGTCAACCGGCGCTAGACGACTCCGTTAAAGGTCTGGCGGATCAGGCGCATATAGGCCCAGAGCGGGGTGGCCAGTGTCAGGCCCATCAAGGCTTCAAAGCCCGTGGCCCCCAGATTGAAACGGCTTACCGTCCGATCTGTCATCATGGAGATAACCCGGCCAAAGGCTGCACCTGACCAGGCCAGTCCAAGGGCTGCGGCCATGCAGGCACCGATCTTGGGCGACAGGGCCAGCGCCAGGGCGGTTCCCGAATGCGAGACAAAGAACAGGCCGCCATAGGTGGCACGCACCTCTGAGACACTGTGGGCAACGCCTTCGCGCAAGGACAGGCCAACCATGGTCAAGACCCGCCCGGGGCGTAGCAGGGCCAGAGCCCCCAGCCCTGCCCCCATCAAGCAGGCAATCACGGCCAAAAACAGGCTCATGTGCAAACTGGTCAAGATCGGTCCCCCAAAGGTCTCATTATGATCAATGATATGGCCCCTAGCCCGCCCAAGGCCAAGACTGAGCGCGCTGTTGCGGGCGAATAATCTTTAGTGTGACCCATGGAACAAAATTAATTGGTCCCGATTGCCCCCTTGCGCCCTTGACTTGAGGCCCGCGCCTCCATACCTGAGCCCTGTTAGCACTCGGGGGCCTCGGCTGCTAATCGGTCTGGCTCCCGGCTACATCCCTTAAATGACAACCGTTTCAAACGGAGACTAAAGATGAAGTTTCGTCCCCTCGGTGACCGCGTATTGATCAAGCGCGTTGCAGAAGAAGAAAAGACAAAGGGCGGGATCATCATCCCCGATACCGCCAAGGAAAAGCCCCAAGAAGGTGAAGTCATTGCCGTTGGCCCCGGTGCCCGCGATGAAGATGGCAAATACATTGTCCCAGACGTCAAGGCTGGCGACCGCATCCTGTTCGGCAAGTGGTCGGGCACGGAAGTGAAGATCGAGGGTGAAGATCTCCTGATCATGAAGGAGAGCGACATCCTGGGCGTTCTTCAGTCCTAAGCCTTATTTCCCCTTTCCAATTCCTCAGACGAAAAGAGAGAGCCCGCAATGGCTGCTAAAGACGTAAATTTTGGTACTGACGCTCGCGACAAGATGCTGCGCGGCGTCAACATCCTGGCCAATGCCGTAAAAGTGACCCTGGGCCCCAAGGGCCGCAATGTGGTCATCGAAAAGTCCTTCGGCGCGCCGCGCTCGACCAAGGACGGCGTGTCGGTCGCCAAGGAAATCGAACTGTCCGACCGTTTTGAGAACCTCGGCGCGCAACTGATCCGCGAAGTCGCGTCCAAGACCAATGACAAGGCCGGCGACGGCACCACCACCGCAACCGTTCTGGCCCAGGCCATTGTGGTTGAGGGTCTGAAGTCGGTTGCCGCTGGCATGAACCCGATGGACCTGAAGCGCGGTATCGACAAGGCCGTGATCGCCATTGTCGCCGAGATCAAGTCGATCTCGAAAAAGGTCACCACCAATGACGAAATCGCTCAGGTCGGGACCATCTCGGCCAATGGCGATGCCGAAGTCGGTGCCATGATCGCCAAGGCCATGGCCAAGGTTGGTAATGAAGGCGTCATCACGGTTGAAGAAGCCAAGACCGCCGAGACCGAGCTGGATGTCGTTGAAGGCATGCAGTTCGACCGCGGCTATCTGTCCCCCTACTTCATCACCAATGCCGACAAGATGGAGGTTCAACTCGAAGAGCCTTTGATCCTGTTGTTCGAAAAGAAGCTGTCGAGCCTGCAGCCCCTGCTTCCCGTGCTGGAAGCCGTGGTTCAGTCGGGTCGCCCGCTGATGATCATTGCTGAAGACGTTGAAGGCGAAGCCTTGGCCACCCTGGTGGTCAACAAGCTGCGCGGCGGCCTGCGGGTTGCTGCGGTCAAGGCCCCTGGCTTTGGCGATCGCCGCAAGGCCATGCTGGAAGACATCGCCATCCTGACCGGCGCTCAAGTCATCTCCGAAGACCTGGGCATCAAGCTGGAAAGCGTCACCCTGGAAATGCTGGGCAAGGCCAAGAAGGTCTCCATCACCAAGGACGACACCACCATTGTCGACGGCATTGGTGAAAAGGACGCGATCGAGGCCCGTATCGCCCAGATCAAGCGCCAGATCGAAGACACGACCTCGGACTATGACAAGGAAAAGCTGCAAGAGCGTCTGGCCAAGCTGGCTGGCGGCGTTGCCGTGATCAAGGTCGGTGGTTCGACTGAAGTCGAAGTGAAGGAAAAGAAGGACCGCGTCGATGACGCCCTCAATGCGACCCGTGCGGCCGTCGAAGAAGGCATCGTCCCAGGCGGCGGCGTGGCTCTGCTGAAGGCTTCCAAGATTCTGGAAGGCCTCAAGGGCGACAATGCGGACCAAACTGCCGGTATCGCCATTGTGCGCCGCGCCGTTCAAGCCCCGATCCGTCAGATCGCCGAAAATGCCGGCGTTGAAGGCTCGATCGTGGTTGGCAAGGTCATGGAAAATGCTTCCGCGACCTTCGGCTTCAATGCCCAGACCGAAGAGTATGTCGACATGGTCCAGGCGGGCGTCATCGACCCCGCAAAGGTGGTCCGCACCGCTCTGCAAGACGCAGCCTCGGTGTCCAGCCTGCTGATCACCACCGAAGCTGCCATCGTCGAGGCCCCGAAAAAGGGCGGCGGCGGCGGCATGCCCCAAATGCCCGGCGGCGGCATGGGCGATATGGACTTCTAAATCGTCCAAACGCCTATATCAGCCTATCAAGGAGGGCGGGATCGCAAGGTCCCGCCCTTTTTGATGGTCGGGATACATTCACCCACCCTCGACTCAACTGGACTAATTAGACTTAGTTTGATAAAAGAGCGGTATGAAAACCGTAAACATGCACGACGCCAAAACCAACCTGTCCCGGCTCGTGGATCGGGCGGCGCAGGGCGAGCCGTTTATCATCGCCAAGGCGGGCAAGCCCATGGCCAGAGTTTGCGCCATGTCTACGCCCCAGAGCGCGCAGGTGCGTCGCCTTGGCTTCCTTATGGGTCAGTTTAACATTCCCGATGATTTTGACCGGATGGGTGAGGCGCAAATCACCGCCCTGTTCGGGCTGGATGCATGAAACTGCTGCTCGATACCCACCTTCTGCTCTGGGCTGCCAGTGCCCCAGACAGGCTATCGCCCGCGGCCGTGGCCTTGATCCAAGACCCCGACAATAGCCTGATGTTCAGCGCAGCGAGCCTTTGGGAGATCACAATCAAACAGGGCCTTGGCCGCTCAGATTTTCAGGTTGACCCTAGGCTTTTGCGTCGCGGCCTGATTGATAATGCCTATATCGAACTCAGCATAACCAGCGATCATGTCCTAGCGGTGGCAAGCCTTCCGCCCCTACACAAAGACCCGTTTGATAGATTATTGGCCGCGCAAAGCCAGATTGAGGGCGTATTATTGGTAACCGCCGACCCTATCCTTGGCCAATATCCAGGACCTGTGCGTCTGGTTTAGCGCCAAGCCAAGCCCCCTTCCCTTAGCTATCGCGGGTACTTCCCCCAAGGGAGGAAGATTTAGCATAGTTTAATCCTCCCCCATCGGGGGAGGGGGACCGCGAAGCGGTGGAGGGGGCTTGGCTGGGCGCCGTCAGTCATTCATCCACGCCTGCGCCAGCCATTGACACCCGGTACATGATCACTGCTTATTTATCCCAAAATTATAAGACCTTGGGAGCGCGCGCATGACGATCTGGACCTTTGCCGACGTGTGGGAAACCATCGCCGCGCGTGCGCCTTCTCGTCCGGCCCTCATCCAGGGTGAGCGAGTGGTCATCTGGCGCGATTTTGACCGTCATGCCGACGCGCTGGGCCGGGCTTTTCTTGAAGCGGGCATGGGCCATCAGGCCAAGGTTGCGGCCTATCTCTATAATGGTCCTGAATACCTCGAAACCTATTTTGCCGCCTTCAAGGTGGGCATGGCCCCGGTCAATACCAATTACCGCTATGGCGCTGATGAGCTGTTTTACCTGTTCGACAATGCCGATGCCGAGGCCGTGGTGTTCCATGCCTCGTTTGCGCCGGTGCTGGAGGCTATTCGCCACCGTCTGACCAAGGTCAAGCTCTGGATCGCAGCCCCCGATGGTGAGCACGCCATACCGGGCTGGGCGATAGACTATGCAAAGCTGGTGGAACAGGCAGGCCCCCGCGCCGCAGCGCCCTGGGGCCGCAGTGGTGATGATCTTTTGCTCCTCTATACTGGCGGCACCACCGGCATGCCCAAGGGCGTGATGTGGCGTCAGGATGACCTGTTCAATGTGCTGGGCGCAGGCGGTAATATCACTCTGGCGATCGAGCCCTTGCAGAACGTCGCCGAGGCGGGCACCCGGATTATCGACCCGCAGGAGCCCTCGCCGTTTCGCCAACTGGTCGCCTGCCCGCTCATGCATGGCACGGGCCAGTTCTCGGCCTTTATCACCCTTAATCTGGGCGGCAGCGTTGCGTCCCTGCCCTCGCGCAGATTTGACCCGGCCGAGCTTTGGAGCGAGGTCGAGCGGCTAAAGGCCTCAACCGTGGTGATTGTCGGGCCAGCCTTTGCCTCGCCCATGCTGGACTGCCTCAATGCTAATCCGGGCCGATGGGACCTAAGCTGCGTTAACCTGATCTCATCTTCCGGCGCGGTCTGGAGCCAGGAAAACAAACACGGCCTCTTGGCCCATATGCCCGGTGCCATGCTTTATGACAGCCTTGGCTCCTCCGAGGCGGTTGGACTTGGCGGATCAACCTCAGCGGCGGGCGCAGAAGTGGCCACGGCCCGCTTTGCCCTTGGCCCCACGGTCGGGGTGTTTACTGAGGACGGGCGGCGCGTCGAGCCGGGCTCTGGCGAACGCGGCCTTGTGGCTGTGACTGGCTTTATTCCCACCGGCTATTACAAGGACCCGGAAAAATCGGCCAAGACCTTCCGCGTCTTTGAAGGCGTGCGCTGGAGTGTGCCGGGCGATTTTGCTGAGGTCGAGGCCGATGGCGAGTTGAAACTGCTCGGGCGCGGCTCGCAGGTCATCAATACGGGCGGCGAAAAGGTCTTTCCCGAAGAGGTCGAAGAAGCGATCAAGAAGCTGCCCGGCATAGCCGATGCCGTGGTGGTCGGCGTGCCCGATGCCCGGTTTGGCGAGCGTATCTGTGCGGTGGTCGATATTAAGCCGGGGCATAACGCCCCAAGCCTAGCTGATCTGGCCGCCCATGTCCGGGCGCATCTGGCCGATTACAAGGCCCCGCGCGATCTGGTCCTGGCCCCGATTATCCGCGCGGCGAATGGCAAGGTTGATATCAAGGCGATCCGGCAACAGGCGCTAGAGGCCCTTGGCCTGTCCTGATCTGGGCAAGACCGCCTCATTAACGATTTTTAATGAGCAGAACACACCCTTTTGGTGCATGTTCAGCGCCAAGATGAACCCATGAGGCCATGCCATGAAATCCCTACTCCTTTGCGCCACAGCCATTGGCGCGCTCCTGACCAGTGCCGCCCAGGCGCAAAGCCCCGCGCCCGTGACCACCACGGCCACGGCCACGGCCACGGCAGCCACAAGCCTGGATGCCCCGCGCATGGGCAGTTGGGGGTTTGACCTAAGCGGTCGCCAGGTTGGCGCAATCCCCGGTGATGACTTCTACAAGTTTGCCAATGGTGCCTGGGACGACCGCACCGAAATTCCAGCCGACCGTTCGCGCTTTGGTGCATTTGATAATTTGCGCGAACTGTCTGACGCCCGCAGCCGCGCCGTGATCGAAAAGGCCGCAGCCACGACCGGAGCAACCGGCGAGGCCCAACAGGTCGGGGGTCTCTATGCGTCCTTTATGGACGAGGCCAAGCTCGAAGCCCTCGATGCCAAGCCGCTAGCCGCGCCGCTGGCCGAGATCAAGGCAGCCACCACCCGCAGTCAGATCGCCGCCCTGATGGGCCGCTCGGCCAAGGGTTTTGGCACAGCGTTTTTCGGCCTCTATATTGGCCAAGATGCCAAGGACCCGAACAAGTATGTCGCCTATCTGGGCCAGGCTGGCCTTGGCCTGCCCGACCGCGACTATTACCTGACCGCCCAGTTTGCCGAGAAAAAGGGCAAGTATCAGGCCTATATCGCCCAGCAGCTAAAGGCTGTTGGCTGGACCAATCCGGACAAGGCCGCCGCCGATATTGTCGCTCTGGAAACCGAGATCGCCAAGGTCAGCTGGACCAAGGTGCAGCAGCGCGACCCGGTCGCCTCGTATAATCCAATGAGCCCGGCCGAGCTGATCAAGCTGGCCCCTGATTTTGACTGGACCGCCTATCTGGGCGCCGCAGACCTTTCCAAGGTCTCGATGGTGGCAGTTGGCGAAAAGTCCGCCTTCCCCAAGATTAGCAAGATATTTGCCGCCACCCCTGTTCAGACCCTGCAAGCCTGGCAGGCCTTCCATATGGTCAATGAGGTCTCGCCCTATCTGTCCAAGCGCTTTGTCGATGCCCGGTTTGAATTCTGGGGCAAGACCTTGTCTGGCCAGCCGCAAAACCGGCCGCGCTGGAAGCGCGCTGTCAGCACAGTCGATAGCAATCTGGGTGAAGCGGTCGGAAAACTCTATGTCGAGGCCTATTTCCCGCCCGAGTCCAAGGCCAAGATGCTGGGTCTTGTTGGCGACCTGAAAGCAGCGCTCAAGGTCCGGATCGAGAACCTGGCCTGGATGGGGCCCCAGACCAAGGCCAAGGCCTTGGAAAAGCTATCGACCTTTACGGTCAAGATTGCCTATCCCGACAAGTGGCGCGATTATTCGGCCCTGACCATCAAGTCCGACGATCTGGTTGGCAATGTCGAACGCTCACATGCGTTTGAATGGGCCTATCAGGTTGGCCGCATGAATGGTCCGGTCGATCGCCAGGAATGGGGCATGTTCCCCCAGACCGTGAATGCCTATTACAATCCCCAGATCAATGAGATCGTCTTCCCTGCCGCTATTTTGCAGCCGCCCTTCTTTGATCCCAATGCCGATATGGCGATCAATTATGGCGGCATTGGCGGCGTGATCGGCCACGAAATCACGCATGGCTTTGACGATCAGGGCCGACAGTTCGCAGCCGATGGCTCACTCAATGACTGGTGGCAGGCCGATGATGTCGCCAAGTTCAAGGTTCAGACCGACAAGCTCGATGCCCAGTATTCTGCCTTCGAGCCCCTGCCTGGCGCCAAGGTCCAGGGCCAATTGACCATGGGCGAGAACATTGCCGATCTGGGCGGCCTCTTGATGGCGCTGGACGCCTATCACAGGTCCTTGGGTGGCAAGCCTGCACCGGTCATTGATGGCCTGACCGGCGATCAGCGCGTCTTCCTTGGCTGGGCCCAGGTTTGGCGGACCAAGAGCCGCGACGATGCCCTGCGCAATCAGATTGCCACCGACCCCCACTCGCCGCCCCTCTATCGGGTCAATGGCGTGGTGCGCAATATTGATGCCTGGTACGAGGCCTTTGGCGTCAAGCCCGGTGACGCCCTCTATGTGCCGCCCGAGCAGCGCGTTCGGATCTGGTAGACGCACCGGTAGTTTTTGGCAATTTCGTCAAAAACCGGCTCCGCACCTAAGCGACGATAGCATCCAAGATGCAGAAAGCCCGCTGCGGGGGATAATCGCAGCGGGCTCTATTGTGCAAGGCTTGTTAGTAGAGGGCGTTTCCTCCCCGAAACACCCAGAGACTAAGGCTTCTTTTGGCCTACTCGTCTCTCGCATTTACAGAAAAAGGCATAACAAGCGCCAAGTCAACACGCTGTTGCCAAATTTTTGTCATAAACACAAAAAATATTCGCGCCGCAGCTCGAGTTTTTTACATTTTCGTCAAAACTGGTCCCAAAAACAATCTAGTCGTTCAAAACCCTGGTCGCCAAGGCGTCTGCCGCCGGGCAATCGGCCTCGAAAACATAGTCCGGGCGGGTGATGCTCACCGGGCCAATACCCGAATCGGCCAGGGCAGCCGCCAGATCAAACACGTGCTGGCTTGAAACCAAAAGCCCATTGACGCGCCCGGTTGCGCCTTCGGCGATGAAACGCGCGCAGGCGGCCTGGGCGGCCTTGTCGTGCTGCGCTGGCCAGATCACAGTGGACAGACCGCGCGCCCGCGCCTTGGCCTCAACAATGCCAAGGAAGCGGCGCAGCAATACCAGTTGAGGCTTGGTCCAGCTTGCTGTGAGGGAGGCTGCCAGCTGGGCCTGACTTTTCAGGATAATACCATCGCCGATGATTTTCAGGCTATTGGCCGCGAGCGTCGCCCCGGTGGTGGTTATATCCACGACCAGCTCGGCCGCGCCCGCGGCTGGAGCGCCCTCGGTCGCGCCGCTGGACTCAACAATGCGATAGTCTGCAATCCCGTGACGCGCAAAAAAGGCCCGGGTCTGGCTCATATATTTGGTCGCAACCCGCAGACGCCGACCGGTGCGCGCCAGATAGGTGCCCGCCACCTCGTCAATATCGGCCATGCTATCGACATCGATCCAGCTTTGGGGTGCGGCGACAATCAGATCGGCGCGGCCAAAGCCAAGCGCCCGCAAGAGCATGACCCGCTGATCCAGATCCTCGCCGCGCTCACGCAACAGGTCTTCGCCCGTGAGGCCAAGGTGCACCTCGCCGCCATCCAAGGCCGCCGCAATATCCCCAGCCGACAAGAGCTGGACCTGAATACCGGGCAGTCCTGAAATCGCTGCGCGATAGCCCCGCGCGCCGCCTACCGCCTCAAGCTTAAGCCCGCACTCGCCCAGCCAGGCCTCTGCCTGGTCTTTCAAACGGCCCTTTGAAGGAAAGGCCAGGCTCAAGGGCTGGCTTGCCAGGTCGCTCATAATGCCATCCCCCGCTCAGGACTGTTAAAGGCCCGCCAGGGCCGGACCATACAGCCCGCCGCCCCGACCTGTGGATCAACCGCGCCGCCGAGCCGCGCCAGCAAGGCATCATAACGCCCGCCCCCCGCAACCGGTCGTTCGGCCCCGAGCGCCTCGCTGGTGACCTCAAACAAAACGCCGTCATAATAGCCAAAAGCGCGGCCAAAGGCGGTGGACAGGCGCATACGGTCTTCGGGCACGCCGGCGGCCAAGAGGCCCGCCAACCGGTCCTGCCAGGCCTGCAAGGCCTGATCCAGACTTGCCCCGCCTTCGCGCGCCAGACTGGCCACGGCATCAAGGGCTTTTTGCGGAGCATCATCAATTGCAAGAAAACGGCCAATCAGATCGGCCTGGACGGCGGTTAGCCTGGGCGCACTGGCCGCTTCGGCCCGCTCAGACAAACGATGGACAATCTCAGCGCTCGACCGTCCGCCCACGGGCTGAATCCCGGCCAGATCCCATAATTCTTGCAAGACCATCGCCGCCTCGGCCTCGCCTAAACCGGCCAGCACACCGGCCAGTCGGTCGCCAGAGCGGGGTGCGGCCTCGCCCATCTGGGCGCGGGCAAGCTCGGCCTTCAGGGCGCGAGGACGCGCAAAGGCCCGGTTCAAGCGTGCAGCCAGCGGCTCTGCCAAGCCAAGCGCGCCGATAAAGGCTGAAAACAGGGACACGTCGCCAAGGCGCATGGACAGATCCTGACGCCCGCCCGCCAGGCTCGCCTGCCAGGCCAGGGACGCAATCTCAATATCCGCAGCCTTGGGATCGCCCGTCTCGAACGCCTCCATCCCGATCTGCAAAAACTCTTCTGCCCGCGCCGAGCCCTTGGGCGAGACGCGAAACGCCTTGCCCTCATAGACATAGCGCCCGGTCCGCGCGCCAGATTGCTGGTGTTGCAAGGCGACCGGCAGGGTAAAGTCAGGACGCAGGCAAGCCTCGGCCCCGCCCTCGCCCTGAACGATGAACAGGCGCGCACGCATGGCCTCACCGGCCAGGTCCAAAAGCAGGTTCAAGGGCTGGATCACGGGCGCATCAATCTGGACCGCGCCCATGCTCAAAAACGGTGCGCGTATGGCATCAAGCGCCAAGGCCGGGACACTGGGTTCGAGCAACATGACCTTAGATCTCCACAATCTTGCGCAGGACACCGACCAGCTCACTGCGCGGCACAGTCACCTGACCGGGGCGACCCTCGCGCCATTGGTTATTGTCCGTAATGCCTGCTGCCATCTGACGACCGAGGTCAAGATCCTTGACCGTGACCGTACCGGCGGCAATCTCGTCGCCGCCCATGATCACTACGGCAGGAGCCATGCGCCGATCCGCATATTTCATCTGGGCCTTCATGCCCGACTGGCCCAGATAGACCTCGGCGGCAATTCCAGCCTGACGCAATTGGCTGACCACGGTAAAATACTGGTCCATGGAGTCCTGATCGAACACAATCACCACCACCGGGCCGCGAGGCTCAGAAAGGCTTGTCTGCCCCGCCGCGCGCAAGGCTGCGGCCAGACGCGACACCCCAAACGAAAACCCGGTTGCCGGCACCCGCTCGCCGGTAAATCGCGCGACCAGATCGTCATAGCGCCCGCCGCCGCCGATCGAGCCAAAGCGCAAGACCTCGCCCTTTTCGCCTATAGTGTCGATCAAGAGTTCGGCCTCAAACACCGGGCCGGTATAATACTCCAGACCCCGCACCACCGAAGGCTCAAACCCTGCCTGATCCTCGCCGACGCCAAGACTGTTTAGGGCGGCATGGATCTTGGCCAATTCTTCCAGACCCTCATCGCCCTCGGCCGAGCCACCAACCACGCCCGACAAGGTATCAAGGACCTGAGCGCGCGACCCGCCGCCCGCCGCGACAAAGGCCAGCACCTGTTCAGCCGCCTTGGCGTTCAGGCCCGCGCCCTTGGTAAAGGCCCCAGACTCATCCTTGCGGCCTTCCCCAAGCAGAAGCCGCACCCCGTCTGGCCCCAGACGGTCCAGCTTGTCCACGGCCCGCAAGACACCCAGTTTTTGCCCCTCAGTCTGGACACCGGCAGAGGTCAAAAGGCCATTGAGCAGCTTGCGATTATTGATCTTTAACACCGCCTGACCGCGCTTGAGGCCCGTCGCCATCAGACCCTCAACCGCTAGGGCAATGATTTCGGCGTCAGCCTCAGGCCGGGCAGAGCCAACCGTGTCGGCATCGCACTGGATAAATTCGCGAAACCGTCCAGGACCTGGCTTTTCATTGCGCCAGACCGGCCCAAACGCATAGCGCCGAAACGGCTTGGGCAGGCCTTCTGGATTTTGCGCGACAAACCGGGCCAGCGGCGCGGTGAGGTCATAGCGCAACGCCATCCACTGCTCGTCATCATCTTGCAAGGCAAACACGCCCTCATTGGGACGGTCGCTATCAGGCAAGAACTTACCCAAGGCATCGGCATATTCAAACGCCCCGGTATCGAGGGCTTCAAAGCCATACCGCTCATAAACCTTGGCGACGGAGTCCAGAATATGGCGCTCTATGCGCAGGTCACGCGTGCGCTTGTCTTGGAATCCCCTGGGGTTACGGGCCTGGGGCCGGAATATGGCATCTTGGGTCATGCGCCGCGATTACCGGATCAAGGGCCGCGCGGCAAGGCTAGCGGTGTTTTGGCTGTGTTTCTGACCGTAATTAGCGCCTAAATCGCGCAATCAGGCTGGCCGTAGACGGGTCATGAGGCAAGTCAGGCCCGCCTTCCAGCTCGCCCAGTATGCGCCGGGCCAGCGACTTGCCCAGTTCCACGCCCCATTGGTCAAAACTGTTTATTCCCCAGATGACGCCCTCCACAAAGGTCTTGTGCTCATAGAGCGCGATCAGGGCGCCCAGGGCCCGCGGCGTCAGGCTTTCTAGCACGATCAGGCTGGACGGGCGGTTGCCGGGAAAGGTGCGCTGGGGAGCCAGAACATCAATCGCGCTAGCGTCCAGACCCTTGGCGACCAGTTCGGCCCGCACCTCAGCCTCGGACCGGCCGACCATCAGGGCCTCGGCCTGGGCCAGCGCATTGGCCAGAAGCTTGGTATGGGCACCGGCTGGTCCCTCATCATTATGGGCCACGGCAATAAACTCGACCGGCACCACGTCTGTGCCCTGATGCAGCAGTTGGAAATAGGCGTGCTGGCCGTTCGTGCCCGGCTCGCCAAACACCAGGGCGGCGCTGGCGCGGGTCAGGGGCTGGCCCTGGAGATCGACCCGCTTGCCATTGGACTCCATTTCGAGCTGTTGCAGAAAGGATGGCAAGAGGCGCAGGCGCTGGGCATAGGGCACCACAGTGCGGGCACTGCGGCCAAAACCATTGCGATTAACGATCTGGGCCAGGGCCAAGAGCACGGGCGCATTGCGTTCGTATGGGGCGCTTAGAAAATGCGCGTCCATCGCAGCCGCCCCTGCCAAAAACGCCTCAAAGACTGGCCAGCCAAGCGCCACGGCGCAGGACAGCCCCACCGCCGACCAGACCGAATAGCGCCCGCCCACCCAGTCCCAAAATGCAAACACCCGATCAACTGCCAGACCAAAGGCCACGCACTTGGCTGGATCGGCTGAGACCGCAGCCATATGGGCGCCCGCCGCCGCTTGACCAAGGCTTGCCGCCAGCCACTCGCGCGCAGCCAGGGCATTGGCCATGGTTTCTTCGGTGGTAAAGGTCTTGGATACGACGACCACCAGGGTCTGGGCGGGGTCAAGCCCCTGCAAGGCGGCTGCCAAGTCCGAGCCATCGACATTGGCGACAAAGCGCAAATCCATGCGGCTATCGAGCGGCCTTAGCGCCTCCCAGACCAAACGCGGCCCAAGGTCCGAGCCGCCAATGCCAATATGGACCAGGGCCTTAAAGGGTTTGCCGGTCGCGCCCTTGATCGTGCCCGACTGCACCCCAGTGGCAAAGGCCTGCATGGCGACGCGGCCAGCCTCGACCGCGCGCGAGATCGGCTCGCCCTTGGCCTTAAAGTCTGCGCCATCAGCGGCGCGCAAGGCGGGATGCAGGACGGCCCGGTCTTCGGAGTCATTGACCACAGCCCCGCCGAACAAACGCGCCCGCCTAGCTTGCACATCCGCAGCCCGCGCCAGATCAAGGCTGACGGCCATTAGCTCACCCGTCCAAGCCTGTTTGGACAGGTCCAGATAAAGCCCCGCCGCCTCGACACTCATATCCGCCAAGCGGTTTGGCTCGGTGGCAAACAGGCTGTCGATCCGCACTTGCGAGGCGGCCTTGGCGGCCAGGTCAAGGCGCGCCCAGGCGGAGGTCATATCAGTCATGGCAGGCTCCTGATGTCCGTCACTCCAGACCTAGTCGAATTTACGCAAAATGCGGAATACGGTTTTGTCCGCCGGTTTTTAAGGCTTGGCGGCGGCCTCAAGCGCCTCAACCACCAGCCCTTCGGTGAGGATCTGCGGCAAGGTCACTGGCGCGCGGCGACCGACGGGATAGACCAGATAAAGCGGTACCCCCGCCCGGCCCTGATCCTCCAGCGCCTTGGCAATTACTCCGTCTCGATTGGTCCAGTCGGCAACCATATAGACTGTGCCAGTCGCCTTGATCGCCTCGGCCACGGCGGGACGCGACAGCGCGGCTTGATCATTGACCTGACAGGTAATGCACCATGCGGCTGTGAAATTGATCAAGACGGGCTTACCCTCGGCGCGCAAGGCCTCGACCCTTGCGGGCGAGAACGGCTCAGACGCCAGTTCGGTCGCCGTGGCGGCACTCGGCCCCGCGACCATATCTGGCCTTGGCAGGCGCGACGCTGTGACCACCAGCCCGATGGCCGCTAGGATGAACAAGGCGGCCAAACCCTGGCTCAGACGCGGCTTGGCCCCCATCATGCTGGCCTTTTGCGCGCTGCCATAGAGCCAGGCGGCAAAGGCGGTGGCCACGGCGGCGGCAAACAACAAGGCTAGGGCCTGGGTTCCGGCCTGAAGCACAAACACCCAGGCCAGCCAGGCCGCAGCCCCATAGAGCGGAAAGGCCAGGGCCTGCTTTAACCGCTCCATCCAGGGCCCGGGCCTTGGCATGCGCGCTAGAAGGCCGGGTGCAAAGGCAAGGGCGGTAAAGGGCGCAGCAAGACCAAGGCCAAGGAACAAGAACACCAGCAAGGCGGTCAGGGGCCCTTGGGTCAAGGCAAAGCCAATCGCCCCGGCCATAAACGGCGCAGTACAGGGCGCCGCCACCACCACGGCCAGAACGCCGGTAAAGAACGCGCCCAACAGGCCAGAGCGTGAGGCCAGCGGCGCTGATCCCGCCGCCCCTTGCAGGCTGGACCCGACCTCAAACACGCCCGACAAGTTCAGAGCGGTCAAGAGCATGACCAAACTAAGGACTGCCACCACCGGGGCCGATTGCAGCTGAAAACCCCAGCCCACCGCCGCCCCGGCTGCCTTGGCCGCGATCAAGGCACCGGCCAGGCCTAGGAAGGTCAAAACCACCCCCGCCAGAAACGCCAGACCCTGCATCCGCGCGCCCTTGGCCTCGCCAGAATGTCCGGTCAGGGCTGCGGCCTTCATAGACAGGATCGGGAAAACACAAGGCATCAGGTTCAAGATCACCCCGCCCAAAAACGCAAACAAGACCGCTAGAGGCAGGCTCATGGTCTTGGCCGCGGGTGCGGTCGGCGCGCCTAGCCCCGCTGCGCCAGCCGCCAGAGGCCCCGACTTGGCCGTGACCTCAAAGGCTTGATCGCCCAGGTCCAAAACGCCGACCAACTGGCCAGGGACCGGGGTCTTGGTAAAGGCGTAACCCGCAGGCAGGGTCAGGGTCAGCCCCTCTGGGCCACGCTCAATAGTCTGTGGCTTGGCATGGTTCAGGACCGTACTGTCATAGGGATAGAAATAGGCCTTTGGAAAATTGCCGCCAGCCAGGCCTGCGCCCGTGGCCGACAATTTCAAGACCCCGGCCTCAAACCGTATGGCCGCCCTTGTATCTGCCGGTTTTGGCGCATCGGTCAAGGTCTTGAGTATGGCGGCAGCGGCGGTCTTATCGGGCGTGGGCACGCCGCTAGCAATCTTGATCGCAAGCTTCAGGCTGCCCTGCTCGGGGATGCAAATTTCCTTACAGACCAAGAATCCGGCCTCGGCCTTGAGATTGACCGTATCGCCGGGCCGGGCGCTGGCGGGAACCTTCAAGGCAACGGGCAAAAGCACCTGGCCCTCATAGCCATAATTCATCAGACTGCTCAAGGGCAGGCGCTGGGGGGTTGGCCAGACGATCTCGCCCGCGCTCCAGCCAGGCGGCAAGGTCCAGTCCAGGGTCGTGGCCTGTCCAGCATCACCCGGATTGCGCCAATAGGTGTGCCAGTCCTTGGCAATGGTCTGGCGCAGGGCGACATAGACTTCACCGCCGGGCACGGCCTCGCCGCTAACGATCAGTTCGGCCTTGACATGGCCTGTGTCCACGGCTGCGGCCAGCGAGGATAGGGGCGAGCCCAGCCCAAAGGCCAGCGCCAAAACCGCGCCAATGCGTCCCAAAGCCCTTAGCCTGCCCAAAACCATCCCCTCGCAAATTGGTCCAACCCTCAGCTAAGACCAGAAAATAGCCCTGCCAAGTGTGCATCTTGCCTCAAGGCCTCTCGACATTCGCGGCTGAGACGCCATGATCAGCTATATAGTTATATTAACGCGAGGACAAAACATCATGGCAACCAACTGGCCGACCAATAAACAATGGATTTTGCGCAAGCGCCCCGAGGGCGATATTGACGCCGATAATCTGGAACTGATCGAGGCTCCCATCCGCGACCTAGAGGATGGCGAGGTCCTTATCCGCAATATCTATCTGTCCTTGGACCCCACCAACCGCATCTGGATGAGTGATCAGGACCAGTATCTGCCGCCGGTCGAGATCGGTCAGGTCATGCGCGGCGGCACGATTGGCGTAGTCGAGGCCTCGCGCTCGGCGAGGTTCAATCCAGGCGATCTGGTCAATCCGGGCCTTGGCGGCTGGGAGGCCTATACGATTGGTCATGAGGCCATGGTCCAGCCCGTGCCCAGCCTGCCAGGCGTGCCCCTGCCCGCCTTTATGAGCGTATTGGGGGCCACGGGCCTGACCGCCTATTTTGGCCTGCTCGATATTGGCAAGCCGCAGCCGGGCGAGACGGTGGTGGTCTCGGCGGCCGCCGGCGCGGTGGGCTCTATCGTCGGCCAGATTGCCAAGCTCAAGGGCTGCCGGGTAATCGGCATTGCGGGCGGGCCAGACAAGTGCCGCTGGCTGGTCGAGGAACTGGGCTTTGACGGGGCGATTGACTATAAGAACGAGGATGTCGGCGCGGGCCTGGACCGGCTTTGCCCCAATGGCATTGATATCAATTTCGAAAATGTTGGCGGCAAGATCATGGATGCTGTGATTGCGCGGATGAACCTGTTTGGCCGCATGGCCCTGTGCGGCATGATCTCGACCTATAATCATGAGGGCCTGGTCCCTGGACCTTCCGATTTTGCCAAGGTCTTGATGCGCCGCCTGCTGATCAAGGGCTTTATCGTGATTGATTATCTGCCGCGCGCGGGCGAGGCCTTTGCCGAACTGGCCCCCTGGGTGATGTCTGGCCAGATCAAGTGGAAGGCGCATGTGGTCGAGGGGCTGGACAATGCCGCCGACGCGGTCAAGCGCCTGTTCAGCGGCGATCATGACGGCAAGCTTCTGGTCCGCATCTCGCCTGAACCCTGATCGAAAGGCCAAGCATGCCCGCCTATTTTGAAGATATTGAGATTGGCCAGGTTGTGTCCCTGGGCGCAGTGGCGGTTGATGCGCGGGCGCTGGACGCCTTTATCACCACCTTTGCGCCCGGCTGGCACGCCGATGAGGGCGCGCCCGATGCCATGATCTATGCCCTGTGGGCGCGGCTTGATGGCCAAAACACCACCGACTGGCCCCAGACCAAGCGTCTGGCCGTCGATGCCCTGCGCTGGGCGCGTAATCCGCCGGTGGGGGAGTTGTTGCGCGGCCGCATGACCATACTTGGCAAGGACCCCGTCGGCGACGCCAAGGGCATTGTCATTGCCCAGCATGACCTCTTGGACGAGGGCGGCCGCCTGGTGTTTTCCTGCCTAACCCGCAGCCTGTTCAAATGCCGGGGCGAGGCGGGCGACTAGAGGTCGTCGATCACCCGCCGCCGCCCGGTCACAACCTCTGCCGACACCGACATGCCCGATTCCCCCTCCGCCGCCTTCCCCGCGCAGTCCCCGCCTTCGCGGGGAGGGATCCAGTGGGTGGATTGCAGGCCTGAGGAAACGGTCTGGGTCCCCGCCTTCGCGGGGAAGGCGGAAGGGGGTTGGGGCCGCAATCCCCATGCTGTGTCTGTCGAAGCACCGACCTCTCCGCCTTGACCCTCCGCCGCCTTCCCCGCGAAGGCGGGGATCCAGCGTGTGGATCACAGGCCTGAGGAAACGGTCTGGGTCCCTCCCCGCGAAGGCGAGGACTGCGCGGGGAAGGCGGAAGGGTGAGGGGTCCGCAATCCCCATGCTGAGTCTGCCGACACCGACATGCCCGCCGCAAGCCACGCCGGATTGCGATCTACTCAGATAGAATTTCTAACCAAACGCAACCATTGATCAGGCCGCACCAAGGACATGGTCACGGGCCAGCAACACTTCTGAACGCAGGCGGGTGCGTGAACAAAAAAAGGGCGGTGGAGGTCTGGCCCCCACCGCCCTTAATCTTGACCCGAGATAGACCTTAAGCCGCTTCGGCTTCGAGGGCCCTCTTGATCAGGGTCTTGGCAATCAGCTTGTCCCAGCCATTGAGGGACACAAGGTGCGCATAGATCTGGGACAGGGCGCCGTTGTCACGAAGGGCAATGTACTTGTCCACAGGCAGGGCCAGCAGCTTTTCTTCCGAGACCGCCGAATATTCCGCAATCACTTGCGGCTCACCAAGCGTGCCATCGGCACTGCGCGGCGTGAAGGTCGCCTGCTTGGTCTCGAATAGATCATTCTCTTTCAGCAAGGCGATGAAACTGTCCGTACGCTGACGCTCGGCCTCAAAATCGTTGCAGAACTGGATACAGCCCTTGGTGTATTCGGTTGGCTCCTTGTTGGCGAACAGGGGGATATCACCGTTCTTCTTCAGGAGGCTGGACGCGACATCGATACAGACGATCAGGCGCTCGCCCCCTTCATCGCCCGCCAGCACAAATGGATAGCGGCGGATATAGGCGGGCAGATAGGCGTCTGGCGCGACCGAACCATCAGCGCTGATGGCCAGATTCTCACCCTGATTGACGGCCATGACCGCCAAGGGCTGCATCTGCTCCCCGGCAAAAATGATCGGATAGGACAGGGCCGCCGGCGCGAACTCGGTCACGGTCAGGGGTACCACATTGGTCGTGGCAGCAAAGCCGAAAGGCTTATCCACCTGCATCAGGCCAAGCTTGCCATGCGTATCGTTATTCAAGGGCTCGGGCTTGGTATAAAACAAAACAGTGCCGGAGATTTCAGCATTCTGAGGCAGAGAAACGGTTTCCATGAGAACAAGACTCTGTTGGATGGAGGAAACGTCCTTTCGGACGCGGGAAAAAAGCGGATCACGCTCAAACTTAGACCAATTTCTATACGATGATCTTCTAGGCTGCAATGGGGCTTGCCACCAAAGCCGCGCCGGGCTTTGATTAGTGCACACCTACTCATCACACGATCGCACGCTCAAAGGATTTTCCCATGCCGATTGCCTATCCCGCCATATTGGACCTTAAGACCGAGGGGCAAGCCTTTGCCTGGCGCGACCGCGAAACCATGCTCTATGCGCTGGGCATTGGTATGGGCTCTGATCCGCTTAATATGGACGAGTTGCCCTTTGTCTATGAAAACAATTTAAAAGCGGTGCCGACCCTAGCCACAGTGGTGGCCTGGGGGGCAGGTCCCTTGGGCAAGACGGGCATTAATTATCTGATGGTCGTGCATGGCGAGCAGTCCGTGACCTTTCACAAGCCCATGCCGACAGAGGCGCAAATCATTGCCGATAGCCGCATTGCTGGGGCCTATGACAAGGGGCCGGGCAAGGGCGCGGTTATCTATACCGAGACCGTGATCAAGGATGCCAAGAGCGGAGAGCCGATTGCGACCCTGTTAGGCTCGACCTTTGCACGCGGTGATGGCGGCTTTGGCGGCCCGTCCGATGGTGCGCCCACCCCGCACGAGGTGCCAAGCCGCGCGCCCGACCGCTCGATCGACATCCCGACCCGCCCCGATCAGGCCCTGATCTATCGGCTGTCGGGTGACCGCAACCCGCTGCATTCCGATCCATCCATAGCCACAGCCGCAGGCTTTCCGCGTCCGATCCTGCATGGGCTTTGCACCTATGGCATTACCTGCCGCGCCGTGCTGCAAACCTATGCCGATTACGACCCCGCCAAGATCAAGAGCCACGCCGTGCGCTTTTCCTCCCCCGTCTATCCGGGCGAGACCATCACGGTCGATATGTGGAAGGACGGCGATACCATCTCGTTCGAAGCCCGGGTGAAAGCGCGCGACGTGACGGTGATCAAGAACGGCAAGACCGTGCTGGGCTAGGTCTGAGCTAGGCCCCCTCCACCGCTTCGCGGTCCCCCTCCCCCGAGGGGGGAGGATTTAGAACGACCAAATCTTCCCCCCTCGGGGGAAGTACCGGCGAAGCCGGGGAAGGGGGCGTGTTAGATTGTCGGTCTAGGGCTGACCAAGGCGCCGTACAAATCCGTGCGGCGGTCTCTAAAGAAGCCGAACGAGGCGCGGTGCGCGGCTAAGAAATCAAGGTCAAACCTAGCCGTGATCACGCCCTGATCCTCGCGGTCCAGGCTGGCAACCAGATCGCCGCGATGGTCGGCAATAAAGCTTGAGCCATAAAAAGACTGACCACCGCCAGGGCCGGGCTCAAAGCCGGTACGGTTGGCGGCGACCACGGGAATGACATTGCTGACCGCATGACCCTGCATCGCCCTTTGCCAGGGATCGCGCGTATCGAGGCTGGCATCTTGCGGCTCTGAGCCAATGGCGGTGGGATAGAGCAGAATTTCAGCCCCCATCAGGGCCATGGCGCGGGCGCATTCGGGGTACCACTGGTCCCAGCAAATCCCCACACCAATACGGCCAAAGCGGGTATCCCAGACCTTGAAACCGGTATCACCGGGCCGGAAATAGTATTTCTCCTGATAGCCGGGGCCGTCGGGAATATGGCTCTTGCGATAAACGCCCATCAGGCTGCCATCGGCATCAATCATGACCACGCTATTGAAATAGTGCGGGCCTTCGCGCTCAAAGATCGAGACCGGGATGACCACGCCCAACTCGGCGGCCAGCGGTGCCAAGGCGGTCACGCAGGGATGCTCGCGCCAAGGATGGGCGGTGGCAAACCACGACTCCAACTGGGTGACGCAGAAATAATGGCCCTGGATCAGTTCGGACGGCAAGATGACCTGCGCGCCCTTGGCGGCGGCCTCGCGCACCAGATCGACCGTGCGGGCCAGATTGGCCGCCATGTCTTGGCCATAGGCGGTTTGCAAGGCCGCAACCGTTAGGGTTCTGGTCATGCAGGTACCTGCTGGCTGATACAGTGGAAGGAACCGCCGCCGGTCAATAGCGCGCTTGAGGCCAGGCCCAGCACCTGGCGTTCAGGAAACAGGCTGGCCAGGGCCTCGACGGCATGGGCACCGGCATCGGCATCGTCATAGAGCGGTACGATCACCGCCTTGTTGGCGATCAGGAAATTCATGTGCGAGGCGGGCACGGGCTGGCCATCGCCATCCTCGACCCGGCCGGGCGAGGCAATGCGCACGACCTGCAAGCCAGTGCCGTCATGGCTGGTCATGGCCGAAAGCTGGCGCGCCGTCTCGCCATAGAGCTCGGTATTGGGATCGGCTCGGCCATAGCCAAGCGGGCAGGCCACAACACCGGGGGCAACAAATCTGGCCAGATTGTCGATATGGCCATCTGTATGATCATTCATCAGACCATCCTCCAGCCAAAGCACCTTCTTAATGCCCAAGGTGCTGGCAAGGCGAGCCTCGGCTGAGGCCTGGTTTATGCCGCTATTGCGATTGGGATTGAGCAGGCATTGGCGGGTAGTAAGCACCGTGCCAAACCCGTCATGATCCAGCGACCCACCCTCAAGGATAAAATCGCTGGTGTCAAAGCACGAGCCGCTGGCCTGGGCCAGGCTGGCCGCGACCGTGTGGTCATCGGGCAGGTCATACTTGCCGCCCCAGCCATTAAAGCCAAAACCCTGGGCCCGGATCTGGCCGGCCTGCTTGACCCAGATCGGTCCGGTATCGCGCAGCCAGACATCGCCAAAGGGAACCTCGACCAAATCAATATTCTGCGCCGATCCGATCATGGCCTTGGCCGCCGCCATGGCAGCCTTGCCATTGACTAATAGGCGAACACGCTCTGCGCCTGGACCGGCCAGAGCCACGGCCAGGGCCGCGACCTCAATCTGGGCGGCCTCTAGATGCTCAAGCCAAAGCTCGCCATGGCTTGGAAAACCAACCCACATGGCCTGATGCTGGGCCCATTCGGCGGGGACAAAACGAGGCATGATATTCCCTGACGCGCTGGGCGACCTTTATGGTCCAGCCCCTCTTGCCCGTATTCGCACACTTGCGTGTCACAGACGCGACACCGATAGCCAGCGGGGGTGGTTTTCGCAAGGCCTAGGGGGCAATCCCGCGCCAAACCGCCTTGAGGCGCGCATCGCGGCCGCAGCCCTGACGATACAAGTTATAGCGCAGCGGATTCTTGCTCGCATAATCTTGGTGATAGCCCTCGGCGGGCCAAAAGGTGGCCGTATTGCGGATCGGGGTGACAATCTTGCCCTTGAGCGGGCCGGTTTTCAACTGAGTCAGGACGGCCTGAGCCGCAGCGCGCTGAGCCGGGCCATTGACAAAGATGGCGCTCTGATAGGATTGGCCGCGATCACAAAACTGGCCGCCAGCATCGGTGGGATCAATCAGGCGCATAAAGCGGCCAACCAGGGCCGTATAGCTGATCTTGGCTGGGTCAAACGTGACCTTGACCGATTCCAAATGGCCCGATGTCTCGCGCGTTACGTCCTCATAGGTCGGATTGGCAACATGCCCGCCCGTATAGCCCGACACGACCGAGACCACGCCGGGTATGGCCTTCATGTCATGCTCGACACACCAAAAACAGCCGCCCGCAAAAACCGCAGTTTCCCGCGCAGGTGCCGCGCTTGTGGGCTGAGCTGTCAGCAAGGCCAGGCCAAGGCTGAGCACGGCAAGGGTCAAGGTGGCTAGGGATCTGGTCATGCTCAAGAATATGGCCCTTAGTGCGGCTTGATCAAGCCAGCCAAACGTAAAAAAGGGAGCCCGGCCTTGGCGCCGGACTCCCCATGAACACCTTGGAAGGTTAGATCAGGATCAGAAGTTGATCGTGACCGTTGACCGACGGTTCAAGGGTTCTTTTGTGCCGTCGGGGGTCGGCACAGCCAAGTTGGTTTCACCCTTCCAATCCACGGCCAGGCTGGTGGCAGGCATGCCTAGGCCAACCAGCGCATCGGACACGGCCTTGGCACGCTTTTCAGACAGGCCAACATTGTAGTTCACGGCACCGGAGCTGTCGGTATAGCCAACCACAATAATGCGGCTCGCCTTGCCATCGTTGGAATACTGGGCAGCCTGCTGAATCACAGCCTGAGCCTCAGGGGTCAGGATATATTCATCCCAAGGGAAATAGACCACAAACTCGCGGGCCTCATAAGCCATAGGTGCTGGCGGAGGAGGAGGCGCAGGTTGCTCCATCGGTGGAGGTGGGGGCGGCGGAGGAGGAGGCGGTGGGGGCGGAGGCGGTGTTGGCGAGCCAAACGCATAGCGCAGACCCAAGGTCACCGACTGATCATCATATCGACCCTTCCAGGCCCCGGGCTGAAGTGCGCCAGAACCGGTTGAATTGAACGACACGTCCGAACCGCTCATATAACGATAGGTGATGTCCATCTTGAGACGATCGCTCGCCTTGAACGCCAAACCGGCCAGGGCCTGATAGGCTAGGACCGTGTCGGAATCGTCAACGGTCAAGGTCTGACCGTCCGGCGTCAATGTGGCGAACTGGCCGCGCGTCTTGATCTTTACATGGTTCATACCAACCCCAACGCCGAGGAAGGGATTGATCTGGCTTGCAGGCATAAAGTCGTAAATCACATTACCCATCAGGGTAACAGATTCCAGCTTGCCGCCGATCCGACCGCAGGTGTCAAGCAGGTTGGTGCGAACAGCATCAGCCGTACAAAGCCCGGTTATGGGGCGGGACAAACTGCCCGAGGCGGAGCGCAGATCGCCACCACGAAAGCCTGCTTCCAACTCAAGACGCCAGTTGGGATCATATTGATAACCCAGACGCGCAAAACCCACGCCAGATTGCTTCGCGGCCCAGCGCCAGTCATAGCGCTCGCCATCGGATTGAAGATTAGCAGATGTCGCATCAATGCCCGTGGGCTCATGATAGCCAAGGTCAATGGCACCATAGACGCCGGTCTCTTGCGCCACTGCGCCCGTCACTGGGAGTATTACTGCCGAGACAAGGCCCGCCAGTGCGACCCCTGCAAGCCACTTCGTTCTCATATTTAAAACCCTCTTTCACCCTCTTATTCGACCTTTATCAGTCGTCAGCCTAGTCCCGCTTACACGGGCATTGCTGAGGACAATATTGTTCAGGTGACGCCAATATAAAATGACATATCGCAGACATAGAAAACCAATTACACGCCGATTTCATTTGACTTGACTTAAATCAAGCCCGCACCGCACGCACCGTGACGGGCGCTCAGATTGCGCGAGGTGGCAAGGCTTGCAGTTGACGCCGTTGCCTGTAGGGTCTGGCTATGACAGATTCACCTTCCGAAAAGCCGCAGCGCTCACCTGCGCCGGGCCGTAATGACTGGTCACCGCATGCCCGGGCCTTGGGCTTTGAGATTGTCGACGTGGCCAAGGGCACAGCGACCCTCAAGGTTGGTTTTCGCGAGGATCTGGTGGGCGACCCTGAGGCCGGCGTCATAGCGGGCGGGGTTGTAACCGCCCTGCTTGACCATGTCTGTGGGCATGCGGTCATGATGGGACTAGATAGCCTGACCAATATAGCGACCTTGGATCTGCGCATTGACTATATGCGTGCTGCCTTGCCCGGACAGGGCGTGATTGCCAGGGCGGACTGCTATAAGGTGACACGCTCCATCGCCTTTGTTCGCGCCAGTGCCTGGGACCTTGACCCCAGTGATCCTGTGGCGACGGCCCAGGCCGCCTTTATGATCAATTCGCACCCAGAACCAAAAGTTACGGCCCGATGAGCCAGTCTTCTGATCAACTTGACGCCCTGCTTGCCGCTATTCCTTATGCCAAGTACCTCGGCGTGCGGGCCGAGCTGGCGGGCGATGAAATGACCGCCATCTTGCCGTTTGCCCCGCACCTGGTGGGTAATCCCATGCTTCCGGCCATACACGGCGGGGTGCTTGGGGCCTTTATGGAAATGACCGCCCTGGTCCAGTTGTCGGTGATCCAAGGCCTGTCGCGCCAGCCCAAACCGATCGATATATCAGTGGAGTATCTGCGCTCGGGCCGGGCCCTGACCACCTATGCCAGGGCCGATATTCGAAAGATTGGACGCCGGATAGCCAATGTCCATGTCGAGGCTTGGCAGGACTCACGCTCAGCGCCCATAGCTCTGTTGCGCGGACATTTCCTATTGAGCCTTAAAAATGCGGAAGACTAGGGCGCGCCATTGGCCCCAGACTTGGCCGCCCGCTTAACGCTTTGGGCCTGCAAGGCCTTCAGACCTTCGAGCACATAGGCCTTGGCCATGCGATCGGGCACAGGCAATAGACCGGTCATATAGCCGGTATATTCAATCTGGGTCGCCGCACCGCTGGCATCGGGCGATAGCCGCCACTGGCCTCTCAACTGCGTGACGTCGCGCCCGAGTTTGCGATAATCGAGGCGGCGCTGGAACACATAGTCTGATCGCACCACATTGCGCATCACCAGCGGAAACCAGGGCAGGCGCATCCTGTGTTCACGCACATCCCAAAGACCGGCTGGATCGCTCTGCAATATCTTGCAACTGACCATGCCCGGAACATGCTGAGGCGCGGTCGCACAGTCGGTAAGCACATCCCAAACCACCGCAACCGGCGCCGCAATCACCATTTCGGCGGCCACCCCATGATCCCGACGCAAGGGATCGGTTATCGGCCAAAGCTTGATTTCGTCGGCATAGGCAAGCATCGGCACAATGAGCACATAGGCGCAAATCGCTGTTGCCACCTTGATGCCGCTTGATCGAATCATCGTCAACCTTTCGAGCCCCACAAGGCAAAGGGTTCGATAACCTCACCTAGCGGAAAGCCTATCACCCCTTTTAGGAGCCGCCTAGGCGTCAGCCTCTTACTCAGTCGCATCAATCCGCGCTTGGCAAATTCACGGTAGCATTATTGTCGCACCTGACTGAATCTTGACCTAACTGTCCTAATCTCGACCTCACAGTCACAAATCTGTTTTGTAATTGCGCTAGTGGAGCCGCCGAACGCCGTGCGGCAAAGGCACTGTCTGCCTTGTTAGACTCGGCTGTTTATCGCGATCAGGCACACCGTCCGATCAATGGTTTAAGCTTCAGACTTGGGGTCTAAAATGCGGTCATTTTATCTTTGCGGTGCGGCAAGTCTTGCCCTCTTGACAAGTTTTTCGGCCGGCGGGGCTGCTGCGCAGTCCACAGGCACACAGGCCTCGGAAGTGCAGGAAGTGGTGGTTGTCGGACAGCGCGGTCCTCGGGTGGTTGGGGCGGTGATCGCCGAATCGGCACCGAAGTCGCGCTCCTCAATAAATCAGGAATTCATTGAATCTCAGGTGCCGGGCCAGACCGTCCTTGACGTGATCAATCTTCTGCCGGGTGTGAACTTCAACAATAATGACGCGTTTGGCTCGGCTGGCGGTGATATCACCTTGCGCGGCTTTGACTCCCAGCGCATTGCGCTTTTGCAAGATGGCGTGCCGCTGAACGATACCGGCAATTATGCCATCTATGCTAACCAGCAGCTTGATTCCGAACTCATCTCGAAGGTCACAGTCAATCTGGGCACCACCGATGTCGATAGCCCCACGGCAGCGGCCGCAGGTGGCACGATCAATTATGTCACGGATATTCCCAAAATACGCTTGGCGGCGTTCTGCAGT
>JBIIZD010000083.1:0-12219 GCA_044346445.1 Caulobacteraceae bacterium | reverse complement strand
CTGCGATGTCTGCTACGATGCCGATCATTGGAAGTATACTAGACCTCAATGATTTCTGATCGACTATCCTCTTAAAGAACCGATCTAGTGCGGCCGCGAGTGAACCTGAATTTGGAAAACTCTGAGCAAAGTCATGGATCAAAAGCAGATGTTTCTGGAGATTTTTTTCGCTTTGCTTCCTTGTATTCCAAATGACTTTATCAGCCTTCACGGCATCTTTAACGACCTTACTAGTCGAGTCCGTTTTATAAGGGTTCATTTTCAGCCCTAAGCCAAAAAGAACCTCTGAAATTATTTGAAAAATCTCTTCCCCATGCAATGGGTTGTTCACAAAAATCCGATAGTCATCTCGATAACGTAGGATAAAGTAATCGTCATTTAAACACCCCTTATTCTTTACGCGGTCTATGCCTTCAGAAATCAATTTGTCTGCGTAAGCGAGAATAATTTCTGCAATGAAGTCGCTGAGAACAGATCCTTGCGGTATTCCATTTGTCTGACCTGACGACATAGATTGAAGGCTCTGATCTATAATGTTTCCAATAAGAGATTTGTCGTCCTTTCCAGCTTTGGATTGCGCAACCGCTTTTGTATGCAAAGCCCAAGCAACCGAATGTGTGTAAATCTGCGAATAGCAATCTGTTATGTCTGTCCGATAAACAAAATCATAATCTAAACTAAGTTCAAGTGATTTTTGTTCAATCTTTTCCCACCAGTGCAAAATTTGTGAGGCCTTGTCCTTGTTTCTTGTGTTCGATTTTAATGGAAGGCTTCCGCATTCAATGCGCTTATGATTTTGAAACTCGCCAAATTTTAATTTGATTGCCAACCAATTCTTTGGGTCGGTAATCTTTTTGACTAAATCCACGTAAATCGCGGGATGGATTAACTTAATAGGACGCCACGCATATTTTCCATCTTTGTTGTGAAGGATTGTATAGCAAACACCTTCAAATTCCGATGGTTTGAGTGAATAATTTTCGCCAGCTGGCACTAAGAAATGGTCGCTCACTTGCCCTTTGCCGAGTGCCTTATCGACCGCAGTCAGTAGAGGGGCAAAGTCGAAATACTGGGGAAGATCAAGATTACAATATGAGTCATGAGCTAAAAAGAACTCTTTGGCTTCTTTGGAATCCATTTCGAGAACCGACTTTGTGGTGGTCATTTAGCAGCCTCACAGAAGTCAAAATGACGGTCCCCCATACCTCACCCCACCAAAACGACAGTCCTATCGTAATTTGAGCCTTCGTTGATGTGTTTGGCAAGAGGTGTCCGCGCGGGGCCTCTAGGTTGCGCAGCGCGGTCGCCGGTCTTTGCGGAAAGGCCGCTGGCATAGGCCGTGGGTGTCATCCAGCCGAGCTTCGAGAGTGGCCTTTGTTCGATTTAGTCTCTCCGCCAGACTTCCAGCACGGCGCGGGCATGGGGTAGGGACCGGAACAGCGCCTTTTTAAACGAGCTTGATTTTAATCGGTTCGCACCAAGGATTGATACCTTGCCGCACCACCCGCACCTTGCCCTCGCGCCCGGGCCTCGTTAAAGCGGGGCTGATGCTAACCTAACCGGAGACGGATCATGATTGCGCTTTTGACCATTGCGATTTTTATTGGCGCCCTGTTCGCCCTGAATCTGTTTGAGTTTGGCCGTCCGGACTAGGACGCGGCTAGGCTGATGGTGGCTGTGGCCTCTCGCGGCGTCGCCCTTGTCACCGGCGGGGCTAGGCGGATTGGCCGGGCCTTGTGTCTGGCTGTGGCGCGGGCTGGCTATGATGTGGCGATTCATCATCGTAGTGCCGACCAGGATGCCAAAACCCTTGCCGACGAGATTGCCGCGCTGGGTCGCAAGGCCGATGCGTTTGTCGCTGACCTGTCGCTAGAAGACCAGGTCCAGGGCCTGATCCCGGCTGTGACGGCGCGGATGGGCACTGTGACCTTGCTGATCAATAATGCCTCGCTGTTTGAGGATGACCGGGTTGGCAGTCTTGGCCGCGCGTCATGGGACGCGCACATGCAGACCAATTTGCGCGCGCCCCTGGTGCTCGCTGAGGCCCTAGCGGCGCAATTGCCGCCTAGCCAGGACGGCCAGATCATCAATATGCTCGACCAGCGCGTGCTCAAGCCCAATCCGCAATTTTTCACCTATGGCCTGACCAAGGCCGCGCTTTGGCATGCAACCAAGACCCTGGCCCAGGCGCTTGCCCCGCATATCCGGGTCAATGGGGTGGGACCGGGGCCAACCCTGGCCTCGATCCATCAGGCCGCTGGCGAATTTGCGGCTGAGGCGGCCCATACCCTGTTGCAAAAACCCGCCAATCCGCAACAGATTGCGCAGGCTGTGCTCTATCTGATTGACGCAAGCTCGGTCACTGGCCAGATGATTGCGGTCGATGGGGGCCAGCACCTGGCCTGGCGCACCCCGGACATAATCGGCGATTGAGCGAGAAAAGAAAGCCTGACGTGACCGCTATTGCCCCCCTGCCCCTGTCCCTGGCCGCCCAAGGCGCCTATCGCACCAGCGCCCTAAAGGTGGTTGTGCGCGGCCTGCATATGGCGGTCGAGATTGGCGTTCACGCGCATGAGCATGGCCGCCTCCAGCCCCTGATCATTGATGTGGAGCTGGACCTCCTGCCCGATCTTGGCCTGACCGGGTTTGCGCATATTCATGACACGGTCAATTATGAGGCGGTCTTGACCAAGGCGCGCGCCGTGGCCGCAGCCGGGCACATCCTGCTGGTCGAGGCCTTTGCCCAAAGACTGGCCCAGGCCTGCCTCGACGATAACCGCGTCCTGCGCGTTCGGGTGCGGGTGGACAAGCCAGAAGCCCTCGCGCCCGACGCAAAGGCCGCCAGCGTCGAAATCGTCGTCGAACGCGCCTAGGCTTTGCGTTTTTGTATACTCGCAAGGGTAAGGGCGGCTATGCTGTGACCCTGAACGGCCTTACAAGGTTAAGATAACAACATGACCGCGACCCCTGCCATCCTCCTGTCCGATTATCAGGCCCCGGCCTTTATCATTGATCAGGTGGCACTGGATTTTCAGCTTCAGCCGGGCGCGACCCGGGTGCGCAATGTCATGCAGGTGCGCCGCGCTGAGGCCGGCTCTGGCCAGCCCCTCACGCTGGATGGCGTGCGCCTGAAACTGATCAGTATACAGATTAATGACCGGGTTTTGACGGCGGACGACTATGTCCTGACCGCCGAGACCTTGACCCTGAACGCGGTGCCCGACCAGTTTGTCCTGACCACCGAGGTCGAGATTGACCCTGCCGCCAATGTCGCGCTGGAGGGGCTTTATATGTCCGGCGGCCGGTTTTGCACCCAGTGCGAGGCCGAGGGTTTTCGCAAGATCACCTATTGCCTCGATCGGCCCGATGTCTTGTCGCGCTATACGGTGCGGATGGAGGCCGATGCAGCCGCCTTTCCGCGCCTGCTCTGCAATGGCAATCTGGTTGAGTACGGCGCGGCGGCGGATGGGCGGCATTTTGCGGTCTGGAATGACCCCTTCCCCAAGCCCTGCTACCTGTTTGCCCTGGTCGCGGGCGAGCTTGACGAACTGGCCGATGATTTTGTCACCCTGACCGGGCGCAAGATTGATCTGCGCATCTATGTCGATACCGGCCAGGCCCCGCGCGCGGCCTATGCCATGGACGCGCTCAAACGCTCCATGACCTGGGACGAACAGGCCTATGGGCGCGAATATGATCTGGACCTGTTCATGATTGTGGCGGTGCGGGACTTCAATTTTGGGGCCATGGAAAACAAGGGCCTGAACATATTCAATTCGTCGCTACTGCTGGCCGAGCCGCAGACTGCGACCGATTTTGACTATGAGCGGATCGAAAGCGTGGTCGCGCACGAATATTTCCATAACTGGACCGGCAACCGCATTACCTGCCGCGACTGGTTCCAGTTGTGTCTGAAAGAGGGCTTGACCGTCTATCGTGACCAGACCTTCTCGGCTGATATGCGCGGCAGTGCGGTGCAGCGGATCAAGGACGTCAAGGCCCTGCGCGCGCGCCAGTTTGCCGAGGATGCCGGACCGCTGGCCCATCCGGTGCGGCCCGAGGCCTATGTCAAGATCGACAATTTCTATACCGCGACCATTTATGAAAAAGGCTCCGAACTGATCCGGATGCTGCATACCCTTTTGGGCGCACAGACCTTTCGGGCCGCCACAGACCTGTATTTCGAGCGCTGGGATGGTCACGCGACCACGGTCGAGGCGTTTATTGCCTGCTTTAGCGACGCTTCTGGCCAGGACCTGAGCGGCTTTTTCCAGTGGTACAGCCAGGCCGGTACCCCGCAGCTTGCGCTGAAGGCCGACTACGACGCCGTGGCCAAGACCCTGGCCGTCAGCTTGAGCCAGACCACAGCCGCCACGCCGGGCCAGGCCACCAAACAGCCCCTGCCCGTGCCCGTGCGCCTTGGCCTGCTCGATGCGGATGGGCGCGCCCAAGCGTTTGTGCCCGAAGGCTCTGATGCGCCCGTGGATGAGACTGTGCTGATCCTTCGCGCCGAGCAACACACCTTTGTGCTTGGCGGCGTGCAATCGGAGCCAATCCTTTCGGCCCTGCGCGGGTTTTCAGCGCCTGTGCATCTGCGCTCGGATGCGCCGCCCTCCGACCGCTATGTGCTTTTGGGCTCTGACCGCGACCTGTTCAATCGCTGGGAGGCTGGTCAAGGCCTAGCGGCGGACCTGATCAAGGCCAGGGTGCGCGGTGAGGCCGATACCGATGGCGAGGCACGGTTTGCCAAGGCGCTGGCTCAGGCACTTGGCGATCAAGAGGCCGATCTGGCCTTTAAGGCGCTCTTGATCACCCTACCCAGCGAGCCGGATCTGGCCATGAGCATGTTGCCCGCCGATCCAGCCGCCATTCACCAGGCCCGCGAAGGCCTGCGCGCCAGCCTGGCCGGGGCCTTGGGCCAGACCTTGAGCACCCTGCATGACCAACTGGCCTTCGACGGCCCATTTAGCCCCGACGCCGCCGGTGCCGGTCGCCGGGCCCTGCGCAATGCCGCCCTTGACCTGCTAACCGCCCAGCCCAGCCCCGGCGTGACCGCGCGGGCGCAAGACCATTACCGGACTGCCAGCAATATGACCGAGGCTATGGGCGGCCTGAATGCCCTGCTGAATCTGGGTGGCGAGGCGCTCGAAGCGGCCTTGGCCGACTTTTACAGCCGCTGGCAGGACGAGCCCCTGGTGATCGATAAATGGTTTGCCCTCCAGGCCCGCAATCCGGCGACGGACGCCCTGCAAAGGGTCAAGGCCCTGACCGCCCACCCCGCCTTTGACGCCAAGAACCCCAATCGCCTGCGCGCCCTGATCCAGACCTTTGCCTCGGCCAATCCGGCCAGGTTCCATGCCGTCGATGGCGCGGCCTATAGCTTCTTGGCCGATCAGATCTTGGCGGTTGACGGCTTTAACCCCATGACTGCGGCCAGGCTAATCGAACCGCTCGGCAGCTGGCAGCGCTATGAGGCCGAGCTTGGAACAATGATGAAGGCCCAGCTTGAACGCATCAAGGCCCATCCCGGTCTGTCGAAAAATGTCACTGAATTGGCAGGTAAGGCGGTCGTTTAAACATGCCAGCTTGGCCTTTTTTCCTGTTTCTAGATGATCAGGATGTTAACAGGTGAAATCCACACAAATTTCACTGCTGATTTAGCAAGTGTTTACCTAAAAATGCCTATTGATACCGACAGTGTCTGAAAGATAACGCCTTGGGCGGGTCGGGAGTATCCGGGATTGGCAAACCGTGGAGGCCAGCGAACATGGCGTTTGCCAGCCTGGTGCCTGAGTTGGCTGCGCGGGCCAACATCCCAATGGGCCACCCCGCTTGGCCGCCGCCGCGAGCGCAAAAAGCTGGGTTTTGTTGCAAAGGCCCTGCAAGAAGCCCTGAACAGTATCCCCGAAGCCTTTGCCCTGTGGGACGCTGCGGGCAATATGATCCTGTTCAATCGAAACTATGCCGATGTGCATGGCCTGGACACTGAACAACTGACCCAACTTGGCAACCGCTCTAATTTGCGCCACCTCTTGTCGAATATCGTGGTGCAGCAACAGGCCTCTGCCGATGGCCAGGCGGGCGATTTTGAGGCTGAGCTCAAGGATGGCCGCTGGCTGCGCATATCGGAGCGCCGCACCAGTGAGGGGGGATGGGTCCTGACCGCCTTTGATATTACCGCCGTCAAGGCCCAGAAGGCGATTGATCGCAAGAACGAAGATGCCCTGCGCCGTGCGGTCGAAGGCCTGGAAAAAAGCCAGGCGCAATTGGCAGATCTGGCGCATAAATATGCCACTGAAAAGGTCCGGGCTGAGGGCTCAAACCGGGCCAAGAGCGAGTTTTTGGCCAATATGAGCCATGAATTGCGCACGCCCCTAAACGCCATTATCGGGTTTTCAGAAATCATGGCCGGCCAGATGTATGGCCCGCTTGGCGATAAGCGTTATCAGGACTATGCCCACGATATTCTCGGCTCCGGCCAGCATCTGCTGGCCTTGATCAATGATATTCTAGACATGTCCAAGATCGAGGCTGGAAAGCTGAACCTGCGCTTTGAACCCATCCATCTGGAGGATGTGATCGAGGATGCTACCCGGCTTGTGCGAGAAAATGCCCAGGCTGCGGGCCTAGGCCTTAACCTGGACCTGCAAGCCCTGCCTGAGACCGAGGCCGATTACCGGGCGATCAAACAGGTCCTGCTCAATCTTTTGTCCAATGCCATCAAGTTTACACCGCGCAATGGCCTTGTGACGGTTCGCGCCCGGCGCGAGACCGGCCCAAATGGCGCGCGGGTCAAGATCGCCGTGATTGATACCGGCATCGGTATATTCGAAGAGGACCTACAACGTCTGGCGCAACCCTTCGAGCAGATCGAGCGACAATTGGCCAAGACGCAACAGGGCTCCGGCCTAGGGCTGGCCCTGACCAAGTCCCTTATCGAGCTGCACAAGGGCCGCCTGACGATTGAAAGCAGCCCCGGCGAGGGCACGCAAGTGACCATAACCCTGCCGGTTCGCCAACCAAGGACGGCCAGCGCCGCCTAGAACGGCCAGAAGGTCGATTTGCGGCTATAGCTGAGATAGCCGACATTGGCCCCCAGACGAAGGCCAACACCGGCGCGCACCGGCGCCAGCGTAATGCCATCCGCCCGCTGATAGTTCACGCCAAGGCCGCCAATCAGATAACCTGACCCCTCAACACCCGGGAAGCGACGATAGATCATGTCTGGATATTGCAGATTATAGGCCAGGGTAAACACCCGGCTGACATTACCGCCCACATCCCAGCCGATGGATGGACCCTGCCAAGCAATGTCTTGAGGCTGATGCCCCTTCATATAAAGCAGGCCGCGCCCATAACGCAGGCCAAAGCCCATAGCGCCCGACCCTTCTTCACCAGCAATATAGGCCGTTGGCAGGCCGTTATCGCGAAACAGCCTTTGGATCGCGGCCCCGGCGCTTTCGGCTGTAACCCCCAAATAGTCCGAAACCGTATTCACCAGCTCGTCGCTATTATAGGTTTGGGGCGTCGGATAATCAGAATGCTGGCCAGGATCAGGCAGGTCCTTAACCGGCTCAGTCTGTGCGAAGGCCGGGCCGACAAGGCTTGCGCCCCCCAGGCTGGCCAGTCCAGAAACAATCAAGGTGCGGCGGTCCATGGTGATCTCCTACTTGGCTTTTCGAGCCGAAAAACTTATTCCCACCCCATTGCGGCGTGTTTGCGACCAGCGGCGTTAAGGTCAGGTTAACCAGTTGTGCAAAACTGCACGCACCGGAACTGTGGCAAGATCGCTCGAATATGCTAGAGGCTGACACCATGAGCAAGACGCCCCTTTCCCATATCCGCAACTTCTCCATTGTCGCCCATATCGACCATGGCAAGTCCACCCTGTCCGACCGCCTGATTCAGGAAACCGGGGGCCTCACCGCCCGCGAGATGAAGGAGCAGGTCCTCGATTCGATGGATATCGAACGCGAGCGGGGAATCACCATCAAGGCCCAGACCGTGCGGCTCAATTACCGCGCCGATGATGGTCAGGACTATGTGCTGAACCTGATGGACACGCCGGGCCATGTCGACTTTGCCTATGAGGTGTCGCGCTGCCTGGCTGCCTGTGAGGGCTCGATCCTGGTGGTCGATGCCAGCCAGGGCGTCGAGGCCCAGACCCTGGCCAATGTCTATCAGGCGATTGATAATAATCATGAAATCGTGCCGGTCCTGAACAAGATCGACCTGCCCGCCGCCGAGCCTGAGCGTATTCGCGCCCAGATCGAGGATGTGATCGGGATTGACGCCTCCGATGCCGTGCTATGCTCAGCCAAGAGCGGCATTGGCATTCACGATGTGCTGGAAGCCGTCGTCAAGCGCCTGCCTGCGCCCAAGGGCGATCCCGATGCGCCGCTCAAGGCCCTGCTGGTTGATGCCTGGTATGATCCCTATCTTGGCGTGGTCGTGCTGGTGCGGGTGTTTGATGGCAGCATGAAACGCGGCCAAAAGGTCAAGATGATGCAGACCGGGGCCGTCTATACCCTGGAAAAGCTCGGCGTGTTTCAGCCCAAGGCGACGGATGTCGAATCGCTTAGTGCTGGCGAGGTCGGATTTTTCACCGCCTCGATCAAGGAGGTCGCCGACGCCGCCGTCGGCGCGACCATTACCGATGATCGTCGCCCGACCACTGCGCCCATGATCGGGTTTAAAGAGGTGCAGCCCGTCGTGTTCTGCGGCCTGTTCCCGGTGGATGCCGCCGATTTTGAGGACCTGCGCGCCGCGGTTGGGCGCCTGCGGCTCAATGATGCCAGCTTTACCTTCGAGATGGAAACCTCGGCCGCGCTAGGCTTTGGCTTTCGCTGCGGGTTCTTGGGTTTGCTACATCTGGAAATCATTCAGGAGCGGTTGCAGCGCGAGTTCAATCTGGACCTGATCGCGACCGCGCCCAGCGTCATCTATAAGATCAGCCTGTTAAATGGCGATGTGGTCGAGCTGCATAATCCCGCCGACATGCCAGACCCGATCAAGATCGCCTCGATTGCCGAGCCCTGGATCAAGGCCACCATATTCACGCCCGACGAATATCTGGGCTCAGTGATCAAGCTGTGCCAGGACCGGCGCGGCCAGCAGCGTGAATTGTCCTATGTCGGCACCCGCGCCATGCTGGTCTATGACCTGCCCTTGAACGAGGTGGTGTTTGACTTTTATGATCGTCTGAAATCCATCTCCAAGGGCTATGCCAGCTTTGATTACCAGATTGAGGACTATCGCACCGGCGATCTGGTCAAGATGTCGATCCTGGTCAATGCCGAGCCGGTCGATGCCCTATCCATGCTGGTGCACCGCGACCGGGCCGAACAACGCGGCCGCGGCATGTGCGAGAAGATGAAGGACCTGATCCCCCAGCACCTGTTCGTCATCCCGATCCAGGCCGCCATCGGTGGCCGCATCATTGCCCGCGAAACCGTCCGCGCCCTGCGCAAGGACGTAACCGCCAAATGCTATGGCGGCGACCTGTCGCGCAAACGCAAGCTGCTCGACAAGCAAAAAGAGGGCAAGAAAAAGATGCGCCAATTCGGCAAGGTCGAGATCCCGCAAGAAGCCTTTATTGCAGCACTAAAGATGGATGCGGACTAGGTCCCCGGCAGGCGGATGACATAGGTCTTGGCCATGTCTTCGATCACGGTCCAGATGCCGCTAAAGCCTGGCTCAATCACAAAACTGTCGCCGGGGCCAAACTGAACCGGCGCGCCACCGTCCGGGGTCAGGCTCATGCGGCCCGACAGGATGTGGCAATACTCCCACTCGTCATAGCTTACCCGCCAGGCGCCGACCGTGGCCATCCATGTGCCGCAAAAGGTCAGGCCATCGGCGCTCTCATAGCCGTTCAGGGTCTGGGTCTGGGGCGTTCCAGCGACAATGTTTTGAGGGGGCTGCGACCCTATGTCCCCCGCCGGTCTTGGCAAACTATACAGCATAAACAGCCTCTTAGGTTCCAGATTACCGCAAATCAAAAAGCACGATCCAAGATAAATGGTCAGGCTTAGGCGAGCAAGGCCTCGGACCGGTGCACCCGTCCCACATATGGCGCTAAACTGGGACCAAGCGGCTTGATCAGGACCCGCCGTGGATCCACGGGTCCGGGCAAGGTCACCTTGGCCGGGTCCACCGCCTCAAAGCCGAGCTTGGAAAAATAGGCCAGATCGCCAACCAGCAGAACTGCCTGCTCGCCGGCATCGGCAGCCGCTAAACAGGCTTGAAGGATCAAGCTTGCCCCGAGGCCAAGGCCGCGCTGTGACCCATCCACGGCAAAGGGGCCCAGAAACACCAGCCGCTGATCGCCGATCTGGATCGGCCAAAGCCGCACACAGCCGACAATCTGGCCATTCTGTTCTGCGACCAAGGACAGGTCCAGGCGTGGCCGATTGGCTTCGCGCAGACGCTCAGCCGTCTTGGCCAAGCGCCCCGGCCCAAAGGCGCGCGCAATCAAGGCGTCTATGTCCGCCTGATCGGCCACCTGTTCTTGCCGCACTAAAACGCCTGCGGCGGGGGGGCGAACCGCGCCCGCAATCTGAACCATGTCTATCTTACATACCGCACGGAATGGTGGGATGAATCCCGGCCAGACCAATGGCCCAGACCTTGTGATCAATCAAAACAAAACCGCATAAAGCGCAAAAAAAGTGCGACAAGAGACCACCGCCATTTGTATCGCGCGCAAGTCCAGTCCATGGTAGCGGCCTGATGTCCAAGCCAGAAATCCCTGCCGATCCCGCCGCGACTGAGCCGCAAACCGCCCCCGCCCCCGCCCCCGCCTTGATCAAACATAAGGCGTTTGTCCTGTTTTGGGCCGCAAAGTTTGTGAATGTCCTGGCCGTGCAGGTTCAGGCCGTGGCTATTGCCTGGCAGGTCTATGCCCTGGCGCGGCAAAGCGCAGGCATTGGCGAGGCGGCCTTTATTGTCGGCATGATTGGCCTTGCCCAATTCATCGCCCTGCTGAGCCTGACCCTGTTTGCGGGCGAGGCGGCTGATCGGCATGACCGGCGACTAATCATGATCGCCGCCCTGGTGGTCGAGATTGCCTGTGCGGGCGGCCTGTTCTTGATCGCCAAGGATGGCCACCCTGCCCTTTGGCCGATCATTGCCATGGCTCTGGTGTTTGGCGCGGCGCGAGCTTTTTTCTCGCCTGCCAGCGGTGCCATGGGGCCAATGCTGGTCCCGCGAGACCTTTTGCCTAAGGCGATCGCCTGGAACTCCTTGGCTTGGCAAAGCGCCTCCATAGTGGGCCCAGCCTTGGGCGGCATATTGTGCGCGTTTTCAGCCGCCACCGCCTATGGCGCAGCGCTTGGCCTCTATGGCGTGGCTGTGGTCCTGCTCTTGTGCATTCGCGCCAATACCCAGCCCGAGGTCCAGCCTGGATCGCGCAAGGAACTGATCCTTGAGGGCCTGTCCTATGTCTGGACCAATAAGATTGTCTTGGGCGCGATCTCGCTGGACCTGTTTGCGGTTCTGCTTGGCGGGGCGACCGCCCTCCTGCCCGTCTTTGCGCGCGACATCTTGCATGTTGGCGCATCCGGCTTTGGCATTCTAAAGGCGGCCCCGGCCATAGGCGCATCGAGCATGGCCATCCTCTTGGCCTTTGTCACCATTCGCAGGCGCGCGGGCCTATACATGTTCAGCGCCGTGGCCGTGTTTGGCATAGCCACCATCGTGTTTGGCCTGTCAAAACTGCTCTGGCTGTCGGTGGCGGCCTTGGCCGTGCTGGGGGCAGCAGACATGATCTCGGTCTATGTGCGCCAGACCCTGGTCCAGATCGTGACGCCCGACACCATGCGCGGCCGAGTTTCGGCCGTGTCTGGCCTGTTTATCGGCGCGTCAAACGAACTGGGCGAGTTTGAGAGCGGGGTTGCGGCGCGTCTCTTAGGCGCGGTCGGCGCAGCGGTGTTTGGCGGCGTTGGGGCCTTGGCGATCACCGCAATCTGGGCAAGTCTGTTCCCGGCCTTGCGCAAGGTCGACCGTCTCGCCTAGTTAAGGGCAGAACAACAAAAACCTCAGGAGCAGGAAAATGGGCGTACTTAATGGCAAGGTGGTCTTGGTGACCGGCGGGGGCCGAGGCATTGGCCGCGAATGCGCTCTGCTCGCCGCCAAGGAAGGGGCCAGCGTCGTTGTCAATGATCTGGGCGCATCGGTTGGGGGCGACGATCTGGGCTCGGCAGGTCCAGCCGAAGAGGT
>JBIIZD010000157.1:0-3290 GCA_044346445.1 Caulobacteraceae bacterium | reverse complement strand
CAAGGTCATGGCTGACCTTGTCGGTGCGCCCATGATCCTGCGCCAGATTGAGCGGGTCCGGCGGGCCAAGAGGCTGGACCAGATCGTGGTGGCCACCTCAAGCCAGGCCAGCGACGATGTCTTGGTCACGGCCTTGCTGGTAGAGGGTATGGCCGTCTATCGCGGCCCGCTAGACGATGTTTTGGCGCGGTTTATCGGGGCAATGGATGCCTTTGCTGGCCATGAGACCGTGGTGCGCCTGACCGCCGATTGCCCCCTGGCCGATCCAGCACTGATTGACCAGACCCTTGACCTGCACCAAGCCAGCAAGGCCGATTACACCTCCAATACCCCGCAGCGGCGCTCCTATCCCAAGGGGCTGGATGTCGAGGTTATCAAGGCAAGCGTCCTGCGCCAGGCCGCAGCCGAGGCCGCCGATCCCTATGAGCGCGAGCATGTGACGCCGTTCATCTATCGACGCCCAGAGCGGTTCAAGATTACCGGCCTGGAACAGCACGCCGCCGAGGGCGAGGTGCGCTGGACGGTGGATCGGCCCGATGACCTGGACTTTGTCCGCGCCGTCTATGGCGCGCTTTATCACCGCAAGGCCGATTTCACCTCGGACAATGTCCGCGTCCTGGTTCAGTCCAGGCCAGACCTTTGGGCGCTGGGCGGCGACCGGCGGTATTGAGGAAACTGGCCATGCCCCAAGTCACCCTGCGCGACCTGACCGAAGCCGACCGCGAACGGCTGCATGCCTGGCGAAACAGCCCAGATGTTGCCGCCTTTATGTATACCGACCACCAGATCAGCAGGGCCGAGCACGACCGCTGGTTTGACGGCCTGGCCGGTGATCCGCGCCGCCGCTACTGGATGATTGACTGGGATGGTGAGCCCGTAGGCCTTGCCAATCTGGCCGACATCGATCGCCATAATGGACGATGCAGCCTGGGTCACTATCTGGCCGAACCTGCCGCGCGGGGCCAAGGCATCGGGGCCTTTGTGGAATATTGGTTGATCGAGCAGGTTTTTGGCGCCCTTGGGCTGAACAAGTTCTGGTGTGAGGTTCTGGCCTCAAATCAAGCGGCCTGGAAACTGCATCTCAGTTTTGGCTTTCAGCGCGAGGCGGTTTTTCGTGAACATGTGCGCAAGAATGGCCTTTATGAAGACGTGTTTGGCCTTGGCCTATTGGCAAGCGATTGGCCCGCCCTGAAACCGGCCATGCTTGCCAGACTGCACGCCAAGGGGTTTTCGGTCGCCTAGGTTCAATCCCCATTCGGTGTGAGAAGATTTATTTCATATCAATCCCCCCTTCCACCTTCCCCGCGCAGTCCCCGCCTTCGCGGGGAGGGACCCAGACCGTTTCACTCGGCCTGCGAAATCACCCATTCAACCAAACGGGAATCCCCGAGTGTGGCTCGAATCTAGGCCTTGCAAAGATCAAGCACAGCGGCGGCCACACGACCCGACCCACGACCATCGCAAAGGGCGCGGGCCTTAAGTGAGAGGGCTTGCAAGGCCTGATCATGCCCCACCAGCCCCAGTACGGCCTCGGCAAGCGCGGAACCAAAACCGGGGGATCGCGTATCCAGCGTTAAGCTGGCGCCCTCGCGCTCTAGGCCTCTGGCTAGGTCGGCTTGATTATCGGCCAAGATCAGGGTCAGGCTGGGCAGGCCAAGACAGGCGCGCTCCCAGGTGCTGGACCCGCCTGCACCAATGGCAAGGTCTGCCTGGCTGATCAGAGCGGCCATGTCGCGCGTCTCGACGGCGATAGAAATCTGTGCATGCTGGCTTGCCAAGGCCTTCAGGCGCGGCAGGGAAGCGGCCGCAGCCCCCACCACCGCCCAGATCGGATTGGGCATGTTCAGGTCCAGCAAGACCTCGACCACCTTGGCGGTCAAGCCAAACAGATCGCTCAGCCCCAGGGCCACCAGTATGGGCCCATGCACGTCGCCCAGCCTGCGCCGTTCAAGCGTTTCGCGCCGCAGCCGCGCAAACTCTGGCCGCACAAGCGCATACTGCGGTCCGGTCAAGACCACCGCCGCCTCTGGCACCAGCCCGCTATAGTCCTGTACGTTCCGGCCAAGGCCAGCATCCAGCAAGAGGTCACAGGCATGGCGCCTGCCGGGCATATCCTCCAGCACCACCAGCCTGCGCCCCTGGCCAAGCTTGGCCTCCTCGGTTGCGCCAAGGCCATAATGATCGACCACGATAATGTCGGACGGCTGGCTACAGGCCCACAATACCAGCGCGTCCGGCGCGCAACCGATCTGGCCGATTGTATCGCGCCCAAAGGCTTGCAGAATCTGGGCAACCGGCGGCGGCGCCATAAACCGGCACTCAGCCCCAAGATCGCTCAAGGCCCCGGCAAGCGTCAGGCAGCGCATGACATGCCCCCCCCCGACCACCGGGCCAGCATCGGCCAAAAACAGAATGTGAGGCGCATGGGTCACAGATGAAATCATCCCTAAATCGACAAAAACGCATACCGCCCGTCGCATCTGATGGAATCATCGTTAAATAGCACCAACAAAGTCTTACCGCCGCGCCCCTTGCCGAAAGTCTATCCCATGTCCAATACCCGCTCTGTTCGTTGTGCCATTATTGGATCGGGTCCGGCTGGCTATACCGCCGCCATCTATGCCGCGCGCGCCATGCTGGCCCCCGTCCTGATCGCAGGCATACAGCCAGGAGGGCAACTCACCATTACGACGGATGTCGAAAACTATCCTGGCTTTGCCGATGTTATTCAGGGGCCTTGGCTGATGGACCAGATGCGCGCCCAGGCCGAGCATGTCGGCACAGAATTTGTCGGCGATGTGGTCTTGAGCGCTGACCTGTCCAGCCGCCCGTTCAAGCTGACCTGCGATTCTGGTGATGTGTTTCTGGCCGACACCCTGATCATTGCCACCGGTGCCCAGGCCAAGTGGCTGGGCCTGCCATCCGAGCAGAAATTCCAAGGCTTTGGCGTTTCGGCCTGCGCCACCTGCGACGGCTTTTTCTATCGTGGCAAGGAGGTTGTGGTGGTCGGGGGCGGTAATACGGCGGTCGAAGAAGCGCTTTACCTGACCAATTTTGCCTCCAAGGTTACCTTGATCCATCGCCGCGATAGCCTGCGCGCTGAAAAAATCTTGCAGGAGCGCCTGCTCAATCATGCCAAGGTGTCAGTGGTCTGGGATAGCGCAATCGAGGAGATTCTCGGCAGCGAGAATCCAAGCTCGGTCACGGGCGTGCGGCTGAAAAACCTCAAGACCGGGGCAAAACAGAACCTGTCCTGCGACGGGGTGTTTGTCGCAATTGGCCATGCGCCG
>JBIIZD010000156.1:0-3310 GCA_044346445.1 Caulobacteraceae bacterium | reverse complement strand
TGCAGGGTGGACGGCGCGGATTTTTGGCGGTTTTGGCGCTGGCCTGGCTGGGTCTGGCTGGGCCTATTGCAGCGGCTACGCCCTTGCGGGTCGAGCGGCTGGAGGTTGTGGCCGCCAGTGGGCCTGTGGCGTTTCAGGTCGAGATTGCCGATACCGAGGCCAGCCGCGCACAGGGGCTAATGTTTCGCAAGAGTCTGGGCCCCAATAAGGGCATGTTGTTTGACTTTAAGCGGCCGCAGCAAACCGCTTTTTGGATGAGAAACACCCTGATCCCGCTTGATATCCTGTTTATTGCCGCTGATGGCCGGATTGTCAGTATTGCCCGCAATGCTGTGCCGCATTCGGAGGTTCCAATTCCCTCCGGCGGTGTGGTGCTGGGGGTGTTAGAGATTGCGGGTGGCCGCGCGGCCCAGCTGGGCATTTATCCGGGTGACCGGGTCAAGCACAGGATTTTCAAGGGTGGCTGAGTCCGATCAGGTTCCATCGCCGCCGCCCGGCTTTATCGCGTCTCGTACGCGCGGGCCCTATACCACCCATAATGGCCCGTTTTTTCACAAGGTCGATGAGGCAGGGTTTGAGCATGCGTTTTTTGCCCTGCCGCGACACTGTAACGGCATGGGCATTGTCCATGGCGGCATGTTGACCTCGTTTCTGGACGGCCTCTTGGCCACGGCCGTGCACCGCGCCACGGGCACAGCCAGCGTCACCATCCATCTATCGGTGGATTTCCTAAGCATGGCGCGGGCGGGGGAGTGGGTGCAGGGCACCGGCCTTGTCACGCGCAAGACCAAGGATCTGGCCTTTTGCGAGGCCAGCGTGCGCGTTGGCAGCCGCGATCTGGTGCGCGGCAGCGGCGTGTTTAAGCTTATGCGCAAACCAATTGAACTTTAGTGCTCAGTGTCCATTGCGGCGCAGGCGATTGCGTGGCACATAGCGCGCTCTGAAGGCACGGAGCGTAGCGCAGCCTGGTAGCGCATCTGGTTTGGGACCAGAGGGTCGGAGGTTCGAATCCTCTCGCTCCGACCATCAGACTCTTAAGACATAAGGCCATTGCCATGCTTGCCCGAATTTACCGGCCCGCCAAGTCGGCCATGCAGTCTGGAAAAGCCAAGACCCAGGACTGGGTTCTGGAATTTGAACCGGCCTCGGCCCGCGCGCCCGATCCCCTGATGGGCTGGACCCAATCCACCGATATGGACGGACAGGTGCGTTTAAGCTTTGCCGATAAGGACGAGGCTGTGGCCTATGCCGCCGCGCATGGCATTGCCTTTCAGGTCACAGAGCCCAAGATTGCGCGCAAGATCCTAAAATCTTATTCGGACAATTTCGCCTATGGCCGCAAACAGCCCTGGACCCACTAGGCTTCCTGTTCACCCCGTAGCTCAACTGGATAGAGCATCCGCCTTCTAAGCGGACGGTTACAGGTTCAAGTCCTGTCGGGGTGGCCAAGGCTTTTCCCCTTGCCCTTATGCCTTAATTTGTGTATAAAACTACACACGATTAATGGGGCTTGTGCCGATGGGAACGGTCGAGACCGATCTGCGCCGTATTCGCCAACGCCTTGAGGCCGAGGGATGGCTGATCCTGCGCAATACGGGTGACCATACCGTCTATGGCCATGGTGAGCGCTTTGGCCGGATACCGGTCCCCAAGGGGCGCGGTGATCTTCCGCAAGGCACCGCCAAAAGCATTGGCAAGGCTGCAGGTTGGATTTGAACGGCCAGATCAGACGCGAGGGACGCGCTATGGACTATATCGCCATTTTGGAGAAGGAGCCCACCAGTCTTTGGGGCGTCTATTTTCCAGACCTTCCCGGCTGTGTCACAGCCGGTGCGACGGCGGATCAGGCCACGCGGCGGGCGCTCGAAGCCTTGCGGCTGTACGTTGAAACTGCAGGCCCAGACGAGGTCTTGCCAGCACCGCGCAGTCTTGATGCCTTGCTCGGTGATCCAGATGTCGCCAAGGCGCTCGCGGCGGGGGCAATTGCCTTTCGGGTGCCGGTTCTGGCAGCGTCGGGCAAACCCGAGCGGGTCAATATCTCGGTCGATTCGGGTGTCTTGCGCGCCGTTGATGAGGCTGCAAAATCGTCTGGCCTGACCCGTAGCGCATTTCTGGTCGCCGCCGCAGAGGCCAAGATTGCAGATATGGTCTAGGCGAGCCCCGCCATCTGGCCATAGACCTTGAGCGCCTGATCCAGATCGGCCTTTAGGTCATCTACGTCTTCCAGCCCGATATGCAGGCGGATCAGGGGGCCTTTTAGGTCGGGATCGGCGGCAGTGCGGGTCAGTTGCGGGTCGCACGGTATGGCCAGGCTCTCATAGCCGCCCCAGGAAAACCCAAGCCCAAACAGCTCGAGCGCATTGATAAACCCGTCCACGGCCCGCTTTGGGCCAGGCTTAAGCGTAAGGCTGAACAGGCCGCAAAGGCCCGTATAGTCGCGCTTCCAGAGGTCATAGCCGCGCGCGCCGGGCAGGGCGGGGCACAGGACTTCGCTGACCTCGGGCCGGGCGCATAGCCAGCCGGCAATGTCCAGCGTGCTGGCTGCGTGCTGGTTCATGCGCACATTGAGGGTTCGAAGGCCGCGCAGCATCAGATAGGCATCGTCGGGCGAGGTCGCGTATCCCATCTGCCAGACCGCATCATCAAGCTTTTGCAAAATCTCTGGATCGCTGGCGCAGGCCGAACCCATAAAAACGTCCGAATGGCCGCCGACATATTTGGTTAGGGCCTGGATACTGATATCGACCCCGTGTGCGAGCGGCTTGTAAATCAGGCCAGCGCCCCAGGTATTGTCCATCAAGGTAATGATGCCGCGCGGCTTGGCCAGGGCGACAATGGCGGGCACATCTTGCAGCTCAAAGGTCAGGGACCCCGGCGATTCCAGAAAAATGGCGCGGGTCCTAGGCGTGGCGAGGCTAAGAATAGCCTCGGCACTGGCGCGGGGCGAGAAATAGACCACCTCAATCCCCATGCGCTTTAAGATCGTGTCGCCAAATCGGCGGGTGGGTCCATAGACACAGTCGGGTAGCAGTACCCCATCGCCTGCATCCAGCACAGCCAGCAAGGCGCCGGTAATCGCCGCCAGACCAGAAGGAAACAGCCGGGTGCCAAGACCGCCCTCCAGGTCGCTCAAGGCATCGCACAGGGTCTGATGGATCGGCAGGCCCGCACGGCCATAGGTAAGATGGCTATGGTCATAAAGCGCGTCTGAGTCCTTCACCAAGACGGTAGAGCCGCGCTGGATAGCGGGATTGACGGTCTTGACCAAGGCCATGGGCACGGCCTGATCATGCAAAAGCCGGGTTTGCTG
>JBIIZD010000082.1:0-12546 GCA_044346445.1 Caulobacteraceae bacterium | reverse complement strand
GCCGTCAGATAGCGCAGGCCAAGACCTTGGCTGGCCCAGGTCTGTAGCGCGCTCAAGGCCTCGGTGGCCAGGCCCCGGCCCCAGAACGGCTTGGCGATCCAATAGCCGATCTCGGGCTGGCCGGTTTGGGATGGGAAAAGGCCAATTGCGCCCGTCAGCCCATCTTGCCCATGCTCTATCATCAGGGTTCGGGCCTTGGGATCGGTCTGGCCCATGACCTGAGCAATATAGGCCTCGGCATCGCTGCGCTGATAGGGGTGGGGCATACGGCTGGTCATGCGCACAATATCCCAGTCCCTCGCCAATTCGGTCAGGCGCGGGGCATCGCTGGGTTTGGGCGCACGCAGGCGCAGGCGCGGTGTGACTAGTTCGGGCAGGGGCTGTGTCTGGCCCATGGTCTGGCCTCATTGCACAAAACAAAAAAGCGGATAGTCCGGCGTCCGGACTCCCCGCTTGGGTCTTGTCGTGTCCGGATCGCTGCGATTTTGCGGCGCGATCCGGGGGAAGCCTGCGGATCGCCTATTCGGCGGCTAGGGCTTCCATGGCCGGAACGACCGTTACAAAGGTTCGGTCATTGCGCTTGGTGACAAATTTTACATTGCCATGCTCAAGCGCAAACAAGGTGTGATCCTTGCCCATGCCGACATTGTCGCCGGGATAGAATTTGGTGCCGCGCTGACGAATAATGATATTGCCGGCCAGAACCTTCTCGCCGCCAAACTTCTTTACGCCAAGGCGGCGGCCGTCGGAATCGCGACCATTGCGCGAAGAGCCGCCTGATTTCTTGTGAGCCATCTGGAACTCCTAAATCTCTAGCGAAGCCTTAGGCTTCGGCGCCCTCAGCGGCGTCTGCGACAGGGGCGGCCTTTTTGGCACGGGGCTTTTTGGTCTCAGCGGCAGCCATGACCGGTGGGCTCCAGGCCGCTTCCAACTCGGCGACCAGATTGGTCAGGCCGCGAGCCTTGGCATTGAGAATGGCGCGTGGGGTCATATCAACCGTGCCGTCCCAGGTCTGGGTCAGGCCAGCGCCGGCCAGGCCGGTGACCCGCACAACCGATTCAATCTGGCGATGGCCGCCGGTGCGGCGATAGCCCTGACGACGGATCTTCTTGAAGATCTTGATCTTCACGCCCTTGCGGGTCTCGATCAGGGTGCCGGTTACAGCAGCGCCTTCGACGGTTGGTGCGCCAACGACAACATCAGCGCCTTCGCCGAGCATCAGCACTTCATTGAACGCAATCTGCGCGCCTGGTTCGCCGTCAAGCTTTTCGACAACAAGCAGATCGCCTGCCTGAACTCGATACTGCTTCCCGCCGGTCTTAATCACCGCGTACATGGACTTAAAGCCTCTCTGGTGCGGCCCCGGCCTGCCTCAAATACAAAGAGACAACCAGAACCGAGATCGCAAAAAATATTGGCCCGCGAGTGGTCCCGCGGGCGGAGGCAGGACTTATACAGCCGTCTTTCCATGAGTCAATGTGAAGCGCACCAAGATTGCGTTTGAAGGTGGCCCTTAATATCAGCCTAGGCCCAGGCCTTTGGCAAACTCTGATCTCGCATGTTATAGTGTAACGTGTTAGCATCTCTTCATGGCAAAACCCGCATTCAATCTTTTGCATATGAGCGTGCTGTCCCGGCTGGGGCTGGCGGGCCTGATTTGCGGCCTGATCTGGGCCTGCGTGATCTGGGCCATATCGGTAATGGGATCTGGCCAATGAGCGCGGTTCGGCTGCATGATCTGACGCTTGGCTATGAGCGCCGCCCGGCTGTGCATCATCTGGACGGGACCTTTGGGCTGGGCTGCGCCACGGCTGTGGTTGGCCCCAATGGGTCTGGCAAGTCTACCCTGCTCAAGGGCTTGGCGGGCGCGCTGACACCCTTGGCGGGGCGGGTGGACCGATCCGGACTTAAGCCGCGCGATATTGCCTATCTGCCGCAAGATCACGGCGTCGATCGGGCCTTTCCCATGACTCTGGGCGAACTGGTCACGCTTGGCCTTTGGGGCAGGCGCGGTCTTTTTGGTGCCATTAGCGCTTCTGATCGTCACTGGGTCGAGCACGCCATGCAGGCGGTTGGTCTTGGCGGGTTTGAGGACAGGGCGCTGGACAGTATATCCGGGGGGCAATTGCAGCGCGCCTTGTTCGCCAGGGTGCTGGTACAGGATGCGCGGCTGATCTTGCTGGATGAGCCGTTTACGGCGCTGGATGCGCGCACCACCGCGGATCTGATTGCCCTGGTCAAGCGTTGGCCCGGCGAGGGGCGCACTGTGGTCATGGTGCTGCATGACCTGGACATGGTGCGCGAGGTTTGCAGTGATACCCTGGTTTTGGCCCGCGAAAAGGTGGCCTGGGGCCCTACAGACACGGCGCTGGGCGGCGAAAACCTGCTCAAGGCGCGGCGATTGTCCGAGGCCTGGAGCCAGGAAGCCGCGGTTTGCCACCGGGACCATGCGGCGTGAGCGCATTGCATAACCTAACCGATGCGCATTTTGCCATGCCAGCGGCGGCGGCGGGCGCTCTGGCCCTTGCCTTTGGCGGCGCGCCGCTTGGCGTCTTATTGATTGCAAGGCGCATGAGCCTTGTCGGTGACGCCTTGTCGCACGGCATCTTGCCAGGCGCTGCCTTGGCCTATCTGGTGGCCGGGCCTGATCCTGTGGCCCTGACGCTCGGCGCGCTTTGTGCTGGATTCGCGGTGGCGATCTTGTCCAGCCTCTTGGCGCGCACGGGGCGTTTGCCAGAAGATGCCGCGTTTGCGGTGTTTTATCTCAGCGCGCTTGCCTTGGGGGTTTTGATCTTGGGGCGCAGTGCCAATGCCGAGGCCTTGCTGGACCTGTTGTTTGGCGCAGCCGGTGGTTTGGATGCCACAGCCCTGATCGTGTCGGCCATAGCCGCCAGTGCCACCTTGATCCTGCTGGCCCTGTTTTTGCGCGGATTCTTGGCAGAAAGCGCGGACCCTGTGTTTATGCGCGCCTCTGGCCTGCCCGGCGGGCTGTTGCATCTGTTATTGATGATGCTGGTTGCGCTTAATCTGGTCGCCGGATTTCGCGCCTTTGGGGCCCTGATGACGGTAGGGCTAATGATGATCCCGGCGGCCTCGGCCAGGTTCTGGGCGCGCGGCTATACGGGTCAGGCGGCAATCGCGGTCTTGATCTCGGTGCTGGCCAGCGGTAGCGGGCTTTGGCTGGCGCACGGCCTTGGCGCGGAACCGGGGGCGATCATGACCTTGTCTGCATCGGCCTTGTTTGCCGTCTCGGCCCTGATCGGTCCCAATAAGGGGCTTTTGCAAAACCTGCCGGGCCGCACGCATCTGGACGGTTGACCCCTCTTCGCAGAGCCGGGCTTGCAGTATACAAGTCCCTTCATGACCCAATCTGCCCCCACAAAAATCCCCGTCACCGTCCTGACCGGCTATCTTGGCGCAGGCAAGACCACCTTGCTCAACCGCATTCTGTCGGAGGAGCATGGCAAACGCTATGCCGTCATCGTCAATGAGTTTGGCGAGATCGGGATTGATAATGACCTGATCGTCGGGGCCGACGAAGAAGTGTTCGAGATGAATAATGGCTGTGTCTGCTGCACGGTGCGCGGCGACCTGATCCGGGTTCTGTCGGGCTTGATGAAGCGCAAGGGCGGATTTGATGCCATTATCATCGAAACCACGGGCCTGGCCGATCCTGGCCCTGTGGCCCAGACCTTTTTCGTGGACGAAGACGTTAAGGCCCGCACCAAGCTCGATAGTGTCACCACAGTGGTCGACGCCAAGCATGTGCTCTTGCGCCTGTCCGACAGCAAGGAGGCGCGCGAACAGATCGCCTTTGCCGACCAGATTGTGCTGAACAAGACCGATCTTGTGTCTGAAGATGATTTGCGCATGCTTGAGGCGCGTTTGCGCCGCCTCAATCCGCTTGCCCCCATTCATAGGGCCCAGCGCTCGAATGTGCCGCTCGATACGATTTTGGGCCGGGGCGGGTTTGATCTGGACCGGATCGTCTCGATCGAGCCGGAGTTTCTAAACCCCGCCCATGGCCAGGCCGGGCATGTGCATGACGAGCATTGCGATCATGATCATCATCATGGTCACCACCATCACGACCACGGACATGACCATGGCCCTGACCATGGCCATGCCAAGGCCTCAGACATTCATGATGATGATATTCGCGGCATATCCTTGCGGTTGGATCGGCCACTGGACGGCGGCAAGATCACCAATTGGCTTAATGATGTCTTGGCCACCCAAGGCCCTGACATCTTGCGCGCCAAGGGCATTATCGATGTCGCGGGCGATGAGCGCCGCCTGGTGTTTCAGGCCGTGCACATGATCCTTGAGGGCGATTTCCAACGCCCCTGGAATGCGAGCGACGAGCGCCATAGCCGCCTTGTCTTTATCGGCCGCGATCTGGACGAGGCCAAGCTTCGCGCGGGCTTTGAGGCCTGCGCGGCTTAAACATCGCGCAGGCTTTTGGCGTCCCAGCCCTAGCCCTCCAGACGATCGGTCAGGGGCTGATCATAGGCCACCATGGTGGCCATGGTCAGAATGCTTGAAACCGACGAGCTCAAGGGGCAGATCTGGACCGGTCTGGACAGGCCCAACAAGATGGGCCCTAGAACGGTTGCGCCGCCCAGGGCCTGAACCAGCTTGGTCGAGATCGAGGCAGAGTGAATGGCGGGCATGATCAGGACATTGGCATCCCCGGTCAGGCGGCAGAACGGATAATTGGCCCTCGCCGTGGCATCGAGCGCCAGTTCCGGGGTCATCTCGCCCTCATACTCAAAGTCCAGACCCTCCATCTCGTCCAAAATCGCCACCGCATCGCGCAGTTTTTCCGAACGCAGGCCAACTGGCGAGCCAAAGCTGGAATAGGACAAGAAGGCGACGCGGGGCTTAAAGCCCAGACGGCGCACAGCGCCTGCCGCCTCGATGGCGATCTCGACCAGTTCTTCAGCCTCGGGCATTTCGGTGACATTAGTGTCGGCAATGAACAGGGTGCGGCCCTTGGACAATACAATCGACATGCCCATGACCCGGCCACCTGTGGCGGGATCGATGACGCGCAAGACCTCTTCGAGCACCTGGTCATAGCTGCGGGTCACGCCGGTCACCATACCATCGGCATCGCCAAGCGCAACCATGGCGGCGGCGAAGCTGTTGCGGTCCTGATTGATCAGGCGCTGGGCGTCGCGCAGCAAATAGCCGTCCCTTTGCAGCCGCTCGTATAGGAAATCGACATAGTCACTATTGCGGTCGGACAGGCGGGCATTGACAATTTCAAGGCCGCATTCGTTCGGATCAATGCCGCTAAGGCGCATATTCTGATGCACCAGCTCTTCGCGGCCAACCAGTATGGACTGGCCAAGGCCCTGGCTTTGGAAGGCATAGGCCGCGCGGATCACCGCAGGCTCTTCGCCTTCGGCAAACACAATGCGCTTGGTCGGCGCGCTTTGTACCGCGCCGGAAATCTTTTGCAGGAAGGCGGCGGTCGGATCGAGCCTTTGCGCCAAGGATGCGCGATAGGCGTCCATATCCTCAATCGGCTTGCGCGCTACGCCGGTATCCATGGCGGCCTGGGCCACAAACGGCGGCACATAGGACATCAGGCGCGGATCAAAGGGCGAGGGGATAATGTATTGCGGGCCAAATTTGAGCTGGCGGCCATGATAGGCAGCGGCGACCTCATCGGGCACATCCTCGCGGGCCAGTTGGGCCAGGGCATTGGCGCAGGCAATCTTCATCTCGTGATTGACCCGCCGGGCGCGCACATCCAGAGCCCCTCGGAAGATATATGGAAAGCCCAACACATTATTGACCTGATTGGGATAGTCCGACCGGCCCGTAGCAACAATGGCATCGGGGCGCACAGCATGGACTTCTTCTGGCGTAATTTCCGGGTCAGGATTGGCCATGGCAAAGATCAGCGGATTGGGCGCCATGGACTTGACCATGTCCTGGGTCAGGGCGCCCTTGGCCGACAGGCCGATAAACACATCGGCACCGACCATGGCATCGGCCAGGGTTCGGCACTGGGTCTCAACCGCATGGGCAGACTTATACTGGTTCATGCTTTCGGTACGGCCGCGATAGATTACCCCGGTGGTGTCAACCGCGATGCAGTTTTCATGCTTGACGCCCATGGCCTTCATCAGTTCGAGCGAAGCAATGCCCGCCGCCCCAACGCCGCACAGGACCAGCTTGACGTCTTCGAGCCTGCGGCCCTGAATATGACAGGCATTGATCAGACCCGCCGCCGAGATGATGGCCGTACCGTGCTGATCGTCGTGAAAGACGGGGATATCCAATAATTCTTGCAGTTCGGCCTCAATACGGAAGCATTCCGGGCTTTTTATGTCTTCCAGATTGATGCCGCCAAAGGTGACGCCGATATTCTTGATCACGGTAATGATCTCATCGGGGTCTTTCGAGCTGACCTCGATATCGATGGAATCAACATCGGCAAACCGCTTGAACAGGACCGACTTGCCCTCCATGACCGGCTTGGAGGCCAAGGCCCCCAGATCACCAAGGCCCAGGATCGCTGTGCCGTTCGAAATCACCGCCACCAGATTGCCCTTGGACGTATAGTCATAAGCAAGGTCTGGATTTTCCGCGATGGCCCGCACAGGCACAGCCACGCCCGGCGAATAGGCCAAAGACAGGTCTCGCTGGGTGGCCATGGGCTTAGTCGCCACCACGGCAATCTTGCCCGGCGTCGGATATTTGTGAAAGGCTAGGGCTTCGTCGTCGGTAAAGGTGCGGCGTTCAGTGGTCATGGTGTTCCGTAATCTCTTGAAACCGGGCTAGGGGTCGGATGACGAGGTTTTCACCCTAACCAGACCTGCCCATGGTCACAACCACGCCGGACCACAATAGTGTGTTTTTGGAAAGATTTGGCGCCCCATTGCCGATAATACCCGACACAGTTTAGGCATAAGGCCGGGGTAAATGCCAAGTTTGGATACAAGGACGCAAAAGATGAGCCAGGCCTTTAGAATGACGGTGGGCGTGGCCGGCGCTCTGGGCCGCATGGGCCAGGTGGTGATTGATGCGCTGGATGCCCGCGCTTTTGCCAAGGGCGATGTTCAGGTCGCGGCCGTGTTTGACCGGCCCGGCACCGAGGGCCAGGCTTTAGGCGATCGGGTCCTGACCTCTGCCTCCGAGGCTTTGGAAGTGTGCCAGGTGATAATCGATTTTACCCTGCCCAAGGCCTCGGTCGGACTTGCCCGTATGAGCGCCGAAGGCACGGGCGCGGCCCTGATCATTGGCTCAACCGGGTTTGATGCCGAGGACGAGGCAGAGCTTGCCCGCGCCGCAAGCAAGATTGCCATGGTCCGGTCGGGTAATTTCTCTCTGGGCGTCAATATGTTGCTCGGTCTGGTGCGCCAAGCCGCACGCGCACTTGACCCGCAGGCCTATGATATCGAAATTCACGAAGCCCATCACAGGCGCAAGATTGACGCCCCCTCCGGCACGGCCCTGATGCTGGGCCAGGCTGCTGCCCTTGGCCGCGATATTGACCTGGCCAGCCACAGCGACCGAGGCCGCGATGGCCTGACCGGACCACGCACCCCCGGCCATATCGGTTTTAGCGTCCAGCGCGGCGGCGGCATTATTGGCGAGCACAGCGTCATATTTGCCGCCGAGGATGAGATCTTGACCCTGTCCCACTCGGCCCGCGACCGCAGCCTGTTTGCCAAGGGCGCGATCGAGGCCGCCATCTGGGCCGTCAATCGCGGCCAGCCGGGCCTGTTTGATATGCAAGATGTCCTAGGGCTGAACGCCTAGCGCCCGGTAGAGCCAAACCCGCCCGCGCCGCGCGCGGTTTCATCCAGGTTCGTGACAAGGTGCCATTGGGCCTGGACCACGGGGGCGATCACCATCTGGGCGATGCGCTCGCCGCGGCGGATGGTAAAGTCTTCCTCGCCCAGATTGATCAGTATGACCTTTAGCTCACCGCGATAATCGCTATCGATCGTGCCGGGGCTATTGAGGCAGGTGAGGCCATGCTTGGCGGCTAGGCCAGAGCGAGGCCGCACCTGGGCCTCGAACCCTTGTGGCAAGGCAATGCAAAGCCCGGTCGGCACCATGGCGCGGGCACCGGGCCGCAGGACAATCGGCTCATCGTCTGGCACCGCAGCGCGCAGGTCCATGCCGGCGGCTTGTGCGGTTTCATAGGCGGGTAGGGCCAGGCCAAGGGCGTGGTCCAGCTGAACAATCTTGATCTGCGGCGCTGGGATGGTCATTCGGAGGCGGGCTTTCGGTTTAGGCTTGTGGCAATCTTTTCGGCAATAAGCCGGGCGACCTTGGTCTTTGGCGCGCGGTCCCAGCGCTCCAGCCCATCCTTGGTAATGATCAGCACGGCATTGTCTTCACCGCCCATGACGCCAGGCTCGGTGACATCATTGGCTATGATCCAGTCACAGCCCTTTTTGACCAGCTTGGCGCGGCCATGGGCCTCGATGTTTTCGGTTTCGGCGGCGAATCCGATCACCAGGCCTGGCCGTGAAGGGCCAGGTGCGGACAGGCCTGCCAGAATGTCCGGATTCTCGACCAGATCAAGGCTCGGTGGCCCGGAGGCACCCTTTTTAATCTTTTGCAGGCCCTCGGCTGCGGGTCGCCAATCGGCAACAGCGGCCACACAAATGGCAGCATCAAGCGGCAGGGCGGCGAGGCACACGGCCTGCATCTGAACGGCGGTCTCAATATCGACCCGCCGCACCCCGGCTGGGGTGGCGAGGCTGACGGGACCGGCCACCAGAGTGACGTCTGCACCCAGATCGGCCAAGGCGGCGGCTATGGAAAAGCCCTGCTTGCCGCTGGAGCGATTGGTCAAGAGCCGCACCGGGTCAATCGGCTCAGCCGTCGGGCCTGCCGTGACCAAAATCTTTTTGCCCGCTAGGGGACGATGACGATTGAGGCGCGTTAAGATTGCCTCGAAAATCGCTTGCGGCTCGGCCATACGGCCAGGGCCAAATTCGCCGCAGGCCATGGCGCCGTCATCGGGTCCGACAAGGCCTATGCCGTCCGCGGTCAAGGTGGCCAGATTGCGCTGGGTGGCAGGATGGTTCCACATGCGCACATTCATGGCGGGGGCCATGAGTACAGGCTTGTCGGTGGCCAAAAGCGTTGTGGTGGCCAGATCATTGGCAAGGCCCTGGGCCGCGCGGGCCATCAGATCGGCTGTGGCCGGTGCCACCACGACCAGATCCGCCGCGCGCGAAAGCTGGATATGGCCCATTTCGGCCTCATCGGTCAGGGAGAACAGGTCTTGATAGACCTTATCCTCGCTCAAGGCGGCTAGCGACAGGGGCGTAACAAAGGCCTCGCCCGACCTGGTCAGGATGCAGCGCACCGCGATCTGGGCCTTGCGCAGCAGACGCACCAGTTCGAGGCTCTTATAGGCGGCTATGCCGCCGCCCACGATCAATAAGACCCGTTTTTCACCCATACCCAATTCTCCGGCCCTTTTCCCTATCGTCATAGCCACTTGAGCGCAAAGGTACAATTCCTAGGCGCTGGACACTGGCCAGGCTTGCATCATAGGTTGCGTTAGCCACTTTAACGGGATTTGGAGACTTGGTCCCATGCTATGCACCCTCCATCGGATCGGCCTTGGCGCGCTTGGCCTTGGTCTTGCGGTTACACTCTGGGCCTGCGATGCGCCGCCATCAGCCGTGGTCAAACCGGCCAAGGATCGGCCAAGCCAAAGCAAGACCGCCAGCTATGGCGATGATTATGGCCAAGGCCGCAGCGACCAGACCGCTCGGGCGCGCGCGGATGTGCCCCTGGTCAATGGCGCGCCGCTCTGGACCGCGACCCGCGCGCTCAGCGCCCAGGAAAATGCGCAAAAGCATTTCGAGCGCAATGGCCGTGATTTTGGTGCGCGTTCGGTCGAAGACTTTGTCGCCAAGGCGCACAGTTTTGTCAGCCAGCCGCCCAAGGGCACCTTGACCCTTGTTCGGCCCAATGGCGACACCCTGTTCTATAACCCAAAAGATAATGTGTTTGCCGTGGCCACCCGGTCTGGCGCGCCCCGCACCCTGTTCAAGCCGGATAATGGTCCTGAATACTGGCAAGAACAGGTTGATCGTGAGGCCAAGCGCAAGCAGGCCAGGGCCACCAGTGGTCGCGCCAATGATCGTGATCAGGGCTAGTACACGGTCCGAGCAATCATAAAGCCCAGGGCCATCATTGCGCAGCCCAAGGTCAGGCCCAAGATCAGATAGGCCAGCGTGGCGCGCTTTTGCATCCGGGGGGCTTGGGCCGAGGGCGGATATAGGCCATAGCGGGCCAAGACCTGAATTGCGTCGATGCCGTCCTTGACCAGACGGCGCATCTTGGCGGCAGGTGATAGTTCGCGGCCGATCCAGCGGCGGACCACAGGGTCGGCGGCGGCCCAGATATCGTGGTCAGGGTCAATCCGCCGCGCCACACCTTCAATCGTCGCCATGGTTTTTTGCAGCAGTACCAGTTCGGGTCTCAGCGCCATCTGAAACCGGGCTGTGACCTCGAACAATTGGCCAAGAACTCGGCCCATCGATACCTGCTGTGCATTCCGGCCGAATATTGGCTCTCCGACCGCTCGCAGGGCCTGGGCAAAGGCATCGACGTCTTGCGTGTATGGGACATAGCCAGCCTCAAAATGCACCTCGGCAATCCGGCGATAATCACGCTGTAAAAAGCCCCAGAGGATTTCGGCCAAAAAGCGCCGCTCATCTTGGCCAATCCGGCCCATAATGCCAAAATCAATGGCCATAATGGCGCTAGGCGGGGCGACAAAAAGATTGCCCTCGTGCAGGTCGGCGTGAAACACGCCGTGATCGAGCGCCTGGGCCAAGAATCCGCGCATCAGGCCATTGGCCAGGGCTGCCTTGTCCATGCCGGGCTGCTCAAGGGCTTGGACCGAGGATAGGGGCAGGCCCTGGGCCCATGTCAGGGTCAAGAAACCCGGGCCAACGCCTTCCCAGATTACGGCGGGCGCCCGCATCCAGCCATCCATGGCCATGATCTTGCCAAGCTCATCGGCGCCAGCGGCCTCAAGGCGCATATCCAGTTCCAAGGCCAGCGAGCGGCTCACCGTCGCGGCCAAGGCCTTGGGGGCCAGGCGGCGACTGGCCGGGATCAGGGCTTCCACCAGCCCAGCGGCCAAGCTCAAGACCGCAATATCCTTGGCCACGGCCTGTTCAATGCCAGGGCGCATGACCTTGATGGCGACCGGTCTGCCGTCCACCAAAACTGCCCGATGGGCCTGGGCAATGGAGGCGGCGGCCATGGCCGGCTCGATCTGGGCAAACACCTCTTCCAGCGGCCGGTCAAGGCCCAGGCGGATGACGGTCTTGGCGGTTTCAAGGTCAAAGGGCGCCAGATTATCTTTCAGCCGGTCCAGATCCTCAGCAAAACTCAGGCCGAATATGTCCGGCCGCGTGGATAGAAGCTGTCCGAGCTTGATCGCGACCGGCCCCAGCCCTTCTAGGGCCTTGGCCAGACGCTCGCCGGGGCGTCCAATCTTGGATTGCGGTCCAGCCACCAGCCGCAAGACACCCCCCAAAAAGGCAAGCTGGGCGGGATAAAACCCCTTGGCCTCGCGCGGAAGCAGGGCATCGGCCCTTGCCAGCGTCCAGATCGCCCCGATCAGTCGCAATAGCGCCATTAAACGGCAACCCCCTGATGCATGGCCGCAACGCCTGCGGTGAAATTGGTCCAGCGGACGCGGCTAAACCCGGCCTGACCCATCAGGTCGGCGAAACTGGCCTGGTCGGGAAACCGGCGAATGCTCTCGACCAGATACTGATACGAGGCGCGGTCCTTGGCCACCCATTCGCCAATGGCCGGAATGACGGCAAACGAATAAGCGTCATAGGCCTTGCGCAGGGCCTCGGTCGTGGGGTGCGAAAACTCAAGACAGATAAACCGGCCGCCGGGCTTGAGCACGCGGCGCGCTTCTTTCAAGGCCGCCAGAATATCGGTGACATTGCGAATGCCAAACGCGATCGAATAGGCATCGGCACTGGCGTCGCTCAGCGGCAGGTGCTGGGCATCACCCACACTCCAGACGATCTGCGGATCGCCGCCGCGCTCGCGGCCTGCGGCGACCATTTCGCCATTATAGTCCATGACAATGATCTGGGCATCCTCGCCGCCTCGTCGGGCCTGGGCCGCCTGAACCATCTTGGCATAGCGCCGGGCCATGTCGCCTGTGCCGCCCGCGCAGTCTATAATCACCTCGCCGGGCTGGGGGTTGAGGCGTGCGGCAACCGCATCCTTCCATAGGCGATGCACGCCGACGCTCATCAGATCATTCATCAGATCATAGCGCTTGGCGACACGATCAAACACGCCGCGCACAAGGCCGGGCTTTTCAGACGCCGCAACGTCGCTAAATCCAAAACTGGCTGTAGGTTGGGTCATGCCTATGCTTTAAACCGGCTTGGCGTTCGTCGCAAATGGGACAATTGATCCCGTATGGATTGGGAGCCCGATCATGCCAGAATTGCCTGAGGTTGAGACGGTCCGACGGGGCCTGGCTCCGGTTCTGGTCGGCCAAAGACTGGC
>JBIIZD010000081.1:0-12650 GCA_044346445.1 Caulobacteraceae bacterium | reverse complement strand
TGAGCGCACCAGCATTGATCTGGACAGCCCCGACGGCAAGACCGGCCTGCGCGCCTCTGGCCAAGTCGTTCTCTTTGACGGTTATCTGGCCGTCTATGAAGAAGGCCGCGACGACGAGGGCGACGAGGACGGTGGCCGCCTGCCCATGGTCAAGGAGGGCGCAGCTGCCAAGGTGCTTGAGGCTCGCGCCGACCAGCACTTTACCGAGCCGCCGCCGCGTTATTCCGAAGCCAGTCTGGTCAAGAAGATGGAAGAGCTTGGCATTGGCCGGCCCTCGACCTATGCCTCGATCCTGACCGTGCTACGCGAACGCGACTATGTGCGGATGGAGAAGAACCGCTTCATCCCAGAGGATAAGGGGCGTCTGGTTACCGCCTTTTTGGAACAATTCTTCCATCGCTATGTTGAATATGATTTCACCGCCGCGCTCGAAGAAAAGCTCGATCTGGTCTCGGCCGGAGAGATGGAATGGAAGCAGCTGCTGCGCGATTTCTGGAAAGATTTCCATGCGGCGGTCGGCGAGATCAGCGAACTGCGCGTCACCAATGTTCTCGATGCCCTGAACGAGGCGCTTGGCCCCCATATTTTCCCAGCAAAGGAAGATGGCTCTGATGCCCGCGCCTGTCCCACCTGTGCGACAGGGCGCCTAAGCCTCAAGACCGGCAAGTTTGGGGCCTTTATCGGCTGTTCCAACTATCCCGAATGCCGCTTTACCCGCACCTTGGCCAATGCCGAGGGCGAGGACGGGGCCGAGAGCGGCGACCGCGAACTGGGCAAGCATCCGGTTACGGGCCAAGCCGTCTGGCTCAAGATTGGCCGCTTTGGCCCCTATGTCGAAATGGCCGAGGGCGATAAGCCCAAACGCGCCAGCCTGCCCAAGGGCTGGCTTCCCGCCGCCATTGATCTGGAAAAAGCCATTCGCCTTCTGTCCCTGCCGCGCGAAGTGGGCAACCACCCCGATGATGGCGCGATCATTCTGGCTGGGATTGGCCGGTTTGGTCCCTATGTCCAGCACTCCGGCACCTATGCCAATCTGGATTCGCCCGAGGAAGTGTTTGATGTCGGCCTGAACCGCGCCATTACGGTGCTGGCCGAAAAGCGCGCGGGCGGCGGTAAGGGACGCGGCAGGGCCGAGGCCACGGCCCTGAAAGATCTGGGCCTGCACCCGCAAACGGGCAAGTCGGTCAAGATCCTGTCTGGCCGATTTGGCCCCTATATCAAGCACGAGGCGACCAATGCCAATGTGCCCAAGGGTATGGAGCCAACGGACCTGACGCTGGAAGAGGCCGTAAGGCTTATTGCAGAGCGCGAAGCCAAGGGCGGGGGCAAGAAAAAGCCGGTCAAGGCCAAGGCCGCCGCCAAGCCAAAGGCCGAAAAAGCCGCCGCAAGCCCCAAGAAAAAGGCCCCGGCCAAGGCTGCTGCGGCCAAAAAGCCTGCGGTAAAAAAGGCGGCGGTCAAGAAACCGGCTGCGAAAAAGGCCGCGCCAGTCGAGGACTAGACGGGGATGGAAACGCTCCACCGCTGCGCTTGGCGCGGCATGATCGGCGATGATCTCTATGAGGCCTATCACGACACAGAATGGGGCATGCCCGAATGGGATAGCCGCGCCTTGTGGGAAAAGCTGGTGCTGGACGGGTTTCAGGCGGGCCTGTCCTGGATCACCATCTTGCGCAAGCGCGACAATTTCCGCGCCGCCTTTGACGGGTTTGATCCAGAGATTGTCGCGCGCTATGGCGAGGCCGACCGCGCGCGCCTGATGGCCGATGCGGGCATTATTCGCTCGAACGGCAAGATCGATGCCGCCATTTCAGGGGCCAGGATCTATCTCGATATGCGCGATCGCGGCGAGGATTTCAGCGCCTTTTTGTGGGACATGGTCGGCGACGCGCCGATCAAGAACACCTGGCACAGTATGAGCGAGGTCCCCGCCCAGACGCCGCTGGCGCAGGACATGGCCAAGGCCCTCAAGGCCAAGGGCTTTAAATATTGCGGTCCGGTCATCGTCTATGCCTTTATGCAGGCGGTCGGCATGGTCAATGATCATCTGGTCACCTGTCCCAGGCACACCCAATGCGCCTAGGCGGCCCAGACTGGTCGCTGGAGGCGCAAAGCCCTAGCCCGGCCTGCGGGGTCGATGAGGCCGGGCGCGGGCCTTGGGCAGGGCCGGTGACGGCTGCTGCGGTGATTTTGGACCCGCAGGCCCTGCCTCAAGGTTTGAATGATTCCAAAAAGCTGAGCCAAAAGGCCCGCGACCGGCTGGAAGTCGAGATCAAGGCCAGCGCGCTGGCCTGGGGCGTCGGCGAGGCCAGCCCAGAAGAGATTTGCCAGCTCAATATTATTCAGGCCACGGGCCTGGCCATGCGCCGGGCCATGGCGCAATTGGTCATTACCCCCGTCCTTGCCCTGGTCGACGGCAATTACGCCTTTGATCTGGCCTGCCCGGTGCGCACCGTGGTCAAGGGTGATGGCTTGTCCTTGTCGATTGCTGCGGCCTCGATCCTGGCCAAGGTGGCCCGCGACCGGGTCATGTATCAACTGGATGGGGTCCATCCGGGCTATGGCTTTGCCGCGCACAAGGGCTATGGGGTTCCGGCCCATGCCGCCGCCTTGCGGCAATTGGGACCGTGTTCAGCGCACAGATTGACCTGGGGCCCGATCCTAGCCCTGCAGGCTTAACCGTCGTTCACACAATGTTCTTGCTGTTTTTACGACTCTATCTACTAGATAAAGGCGCTTGGTCGCCATTGGTGCGCGGCCGATAAAGAGCCCTTGAATGTCTGACCCAAGCCAGTTCATCCGCGTGCGCGGCGCGCGCGAGCACAATCTCAAAGATGTGAATATCGACATCCCCCGCGGCCAGCTGGTGGTGCTGACGGGCCTGTCTGGGTCGGGCAAGAGCTCGCTGGCGTTTGACACCATCTATGCCGAGGGACAGAGGCGCTATGTCGAGAGCTTGTCGGCCTATGCGCGCCAGTTTCTGGAGCTGATGGGCAAGCCAGATGTCGATCTGATCGAGGGTCTGTCCCCGGCCATATCGATTGAGCAGAAGACCACCTCGAAGAATCCGCGCTCGACCGTCGGCACGGTTACGGAGATTCACGACTATATGCGCCTGCTCTGGGCGCGGGTCGGGACGCCCTATTCGCCCGCTACCGGCCTGCCCATCGAGAGCCAGACCGTCAGCATGATGGTCGATAAGATTGTCGCCCTGCCGGAGGGCACGCGCCTGTTGCTGCTGGCACCCATGGTGCGTGGCCGCAAGGGCGAGTATCGCAAAGAGATTGCTGACCTTCAGCGCCAAGGCTTTCAACGCCTCAAGATTGACGGCGAGTTTTATCCAATCGAGGAGGCCCCGACCCTCGATAAGAAGCTCAAACACGATATTGACGTGGTCGTGGACCGGATTGTGGTCAAGTCAGGCCAGGAACAGCGCTTGGCCGACTCGCTAGAGACCGCGCTTCGCCTGGCCGATGGCATTGCCGTGGCCGAATGGGCCGAGGCGGCTGCGGGCGAAAAAGAGCCCCGGCGGCTGCTGTTTTCGCAGAAGTTTGCCTGTCCGGTTTCCGGCTTTACCATTAGCGAGATCGAGCCAAGGCTGTTTTCGTTCAATAATCCGTTCGGTGCCTGCCCGGCCTGTGACGGCCTGGGCGTCAAGCTGACCTTTGATGCTGAGTTGGTTATTCCCGATCCGAACAAGGACCTGCATCACGGCGCAATCGCGCCTTGGGCCAAGAGCCCTTCGCCCTTCTATACCCAGACCCTGCAAGCCCTGGCCCTGCATTACGGGTTTTCGATGGACAAGCCCTGGCGCGACCTGCCGCCAGAGGCCAAGAAGATCATCCTAGCCGGGACGGGCACCACCAAGATCAAGTTTGCCTATGATGACGGCGCGCGCCGCTATGACGTGACCAAGCCGTTTGAGGGCGTGGTGACCAATATGGCCCGGCGTCTGCGCGAGACCGACAGCGCCTGGGTGCGTGAAGAACTGTCGCGCTATCAGTCCGAAACCCCTTGCGAGGCCTGCGACGGCTATAGGCTCAAGCCCGAGGCCTTGGCGGTCAAGATTGCGGGCAAACATGTCGGTGAAGTCTCCGAACTGGCCATCCGCCATGCTGGTGAGTGGTTTGACAGTCTCGAAGGCCAATTGACGCCCAAACAGATGGAGATCGGGCGGCGGATCTTGAAAGAGATTACCGACCGGCTGCGGTTCCTGGTCGATGTTGGTTTGGACTATCTGAACCTGTCGCGCCGCTCTGGCACGCTTTCGGGCGGCGAGAGCCAGCGCATTCGTCTGGCCAGCCAGATCGGATCGGGCCTGACCGGCGTGCTCTATGTGCTGGATGAGCCCTCGATTGGCCTGCACCAGAGGGACAATACACGGCTCTTGCAAAGCCTGAGGGGCCTGCGCGATCTGGGCAATTCGGTGCTGGTGGTTGAGCATGACGAAGAGGCCATACTTACCGCCGACCATGTGATTGATATGGGGCCAGCCGCAGGCATACATGGCGGCCACATTGTCGCCGAAGGCCCGCCAAAGGCCATTATGGACAATCCAGACAGCCTGACTGGCCAATACCTGGTCGGCAGCCGCGAGATCGCCCTGCCCGATGGTCGCCGCCCGATCAATCGCAAAAAGATGGTCAAGGTGTTCGGCGCGCGCGGCAATAATCTACGCAATATTACCGGCGAGATCCCCGTCGGGGTCTTTACCTGCATTACCGGCGTGTCCGGCGGTGGCAAGTCAACCTTTACCATTGAGACCCTGTATAAGGCCGCCGCCCGGCGTCTGAACAATGCCAGTGAAGGCCCCGCCCCGCATGATAAGATCGAGGGGCTGGAGTTTTTCGACAAGGTTATCGATATCGATCAGTCCCCGATTGGCCGCACGCCGCGCTCGAACCCCGCCACCTATACCGGCGCGTTTCAGCCGATCCGCGACTGGTTTGCCCAATTGCCCGAGTCCAAGGCCCGCGGCTATGGCCCCGGCCGGTTCAGCTTTAACGTCAAGGGCGGGCGCTGCGAGGCGTGTCAGGGCGATGGCCTGATCAAGATCGAGATGCACTTCCTGCCTGATGTCTATGTCACCTGCGATATCTGCAAAGGTCGGCGCTATAATCGCGAAACCCTGGAAATCCTGTTCAAGGGCCAGTCCATCGCCGATATTCTCGATATGACCGTCGAGGAAGCGGCTAGCTTTTTCAAGGCCGTGCCCGCCGTGCGTGACAAGATGCAGACCCTGACCCGCGTGGGCCTGTCCTATGTCAAGGTTGGCCAGTCGGCGACCACCCTGTCGGGCGGTGAGGCCCAGAGGGTCAAGCTGTCCAAGGAATTGTCGCGCCGCGCTACGGGCCGCACCCTCTATATTCTCGATGAACCGACCACGGGCCTGCATTTTGAAGACACACGCAAACTGCTCGAAGTGCTGCATGAGTTGGTCGATCAGGGCAATACGGTGGTGGTGATTGAACACAATCTGGACGTGGTCAAGACCGCCGACTGGCTGGTCGATTTTGGCCCCGAAGGCGGCGATGGCGGCGGCCTGATCGTGGCGAGCGGCACGCCCGAAGACGTGGCCAAGTCCAAGGACAGCTGGACCGGCAAATATCTTGCCGAAATCCTTGCGCGTCACGAGACCCGCCGCAAGGACCGGGTCAAGGCGCTGAAGACTAAGCGGGCTTAAGGCCCCCTCCACCGCTTCGCGGTCCCCCTCCCCCAGAGGGGGAAGATTAAGAACATCAATCTTCCCCCTCTGGGGGAAGTACCGGCGATAGCCAAGGGAAGGGGGCCTGAGCCCCATCAGCAAGGGATACGAAAATGAAACTCTACGGCGCCCCAAACCCAGCCCCCAATCCCCGCCGCGTTAGGATATTTCTTGCGGAAAAGGGCATCGATCTGCCGGAAATACCGGTCAATATGATGAAGGGCGAGCACAAGGCCCCAGAGTTCAAGGCCAAGAATTCTTTAGGTCAGATACCGGTGTTGGAGCTGGATGACGGCACGGTGATTACCGAGACCATTTCGATCTGCCGCTATCTGGATGCGCTTTATCCAGACAAGCCGCTGTTTGGCACCACGCCGCTGGATGTGGCCAAGATTGATATGACCATTCGCCGGATTGAGTTTCAGCTCATGACCCCGGTCGGCATGTTCTGGCGTCACGCCCATCCCTATACGGCCAAGCTCTTGACCCAGTTTCAAGATTTTGGCGAGTCCAACCGCGAGACCGTGAACAGGGTCATGACCTGGTTGGACAACGAGCTTGAAGGCCAGGACTTTATGGCTGGAAGTGCCTATAGCATGGCCGATATTGCCGCCCTGACCACGATCGATTTCGCCGCCTGGATTGGCCTGCCCGTGCCCGAAGGACTTGAGTGCCTGCGCCGCTGGCACGCCGCCGTCAGTGCAAGGCCAAGCGCTCTAGCCTAGCCTTCGGTATCGCCCGCATAATCGGTCAAGGCCACATAAGCCATGGCCTGGGGGGCTAACATGGCGGCATAATAGACGGCGGTAATCACCGCGCCAAACACCTGATAAAGGATCATGGCCGGGGTGAAAAATGACCCGATCGACTCATAATTCGGGCGAAACAGCAAACCCAAATCCGCCATCGTCCCGCCGGTCGTCAGAACCAAGACACCGGCCAAGGCGATAAAGACGATAAAGGCCATAATCGCCGCGACTATACCCATGGCCGTTGCCAAGAGATAAGCGCCGAGCAATTGCCAAAAATGCCCCCGCGTTACCGACCACGCCCGGAACACGACAATCTTGCGTTCGGCAAAGGTCATGGGTCCGCAGAGGGACATTCGCACCGTCACCCACAAACTACCGCCAAAGGCTGCAAGGCCAGCGATTATGCCCAATAGCCCGCCAGCCGCCGGATTGATCATGGTTCCGATCGCGGCAATGATACCCACCACGATGGCAATCACGAACACCGCCCCGAGCATCAGGACACTGACGATCAGGCTCAAGGCCGCCAGCCGAAACTCATCCTCACCAAAGGCCAGATGCCCGGCAATGCCGCCTGGCCTTCCCAGCACTATGCGAAACACAGCGGCGGTAAAGATCGACATCACGCAAATCCCGACCGGAAAGGCCACAGCATAAAATGGCAGCAGCTTTATGAGGGTCTGCACCGATTGCTCTGGATCACCACCGGTCTGGGCCGCATTTTGAAGCGCGTTGAATTCCGGGCCAACCGTGGCGATCATAAACATGGCCATGACCAGACCGACCACAAGATAAAAACCCGACCAGATCGCGAGCGTAATCGGCCGCTCACGCGTGATCCGAAAGCCCTCAAAGGCAACATCCGTGGGAGAAAACGCAGCCATATCCTAGTCCTCTATGCCCGACTCTAGCGGGTGTTTCATCGCGTTATGTCCTGCTTTTAAGGAACGGTAAAGAGCCGCTTGCGTCGCTGCAACCATGGGCACAACCACCAAGGCCCCCAAGCCAGTATACAACACCGAAAAGACAGACCTAAATCCTAAGGCGTCCATGCCCAACCGACTGAAGACCGCGACCATAACCTCGCCAGCCAACATGATGATGACCATAAATCCATATATCGCGCCAAACGCGCACAAAAGGCTGAGCACCCGATCCTTCGTCAAGCCTAGGGTCGAAAGCACCGAAACCTTGCCCGAATAGGCACTTGCCGGACCCGACAAGCACAGCCTTAGAGATAGGGTTAGCAAGGCTGCAATGGCCAGCACACCGCTCACCGACATCACTATTCCGCCCCATAGACCCAATTCTGCTTCAATGGCGGCTTGACTGCTGAGGCTCAATTCATGGCCATTGCCATAGGCAATAATGGCTGCGAGCGCCAAGAGCAAAAATACCACCAGGACAAAGGCAAAGACAAACAATAGCAAGGTTAACAAGGCTACGCCCAATAGGCGCCACTCCAAGGCTCGCCATTGAAAACCCCAAAGCCCCAAGCCAGCAGACTTGGCTTCATCATCGCCTGCCGCCAGCCTGAACACAGCGCCATAAGCAGCGATAGCGGCCAGATTATAGATGAGGGGCAGACAGAACTTAACCAAACCCGGATTGGTCACTATCCGATCCAGATAATCCGCGCCCAATAGCGACGCCAGCATCACGATCAGTATGCCCGGACACTGTCTCCAAGCCAAGTTCGTAACCGAGATGCCATGGCTAAGGCTGGACCTAACCAGAGCCATATCGATTTGCAGATTCATTTCCAACGGCCCCTGTTCAACCCATCCGATTTAGCGGTTATAAGCGGGTCATGTCCATTGATCCTCTACACATTATTGGCGGCGGCCTGGCCGGATCGGAGGCGGCCTGGCAGGCGGCCAAGATGGGTGTGCCCGTCATACTGTACGAAATGCGCCCGCATCGCGGCACCGAGGCGCACCAAGGCCAAGGCCTGGCCGAGCTTGTCTGTTCCAACTCGTTTCGCTCTGATGATTGGGAGCATAATGCGGTCGGACTTTTGCATGCCGAAATGCGGCGCTGCGGCTCGGTGATCTTGGCCAGCGGCGATCTGCATCAGGTCCCTGCAGGCGGCGCTTTGGCGGTGGATCGCGAGGGGTTTTCAGCCGAGGTCACGGCCCGGCTTGAAGCCCACCCCCTGATCACGATTGTGCGCGAGGAGGTGGTTGGCCTGCCGCCAGCGGACTGGACCAATGTCATCATCGCCACCGGCCCCCTAACCACGCCTGAGCTGTCGCAAGCCATCTTGGACTTAACCGGCGAGGGGCAATTGTCGTTTTTTGATGCCATTGCCCCCATTGTCCATGCCGACAGTATCAATATGGACATTGCCTGGCGTCAGTCGCGCTATGACAAGGAAGGCCCGGGCGGCGACAAGGCGGCCTATATCAACTGCCCCATGACCAAGGACCAGTATGAGGGCTTTATCCAGGCCCTGCTGGACGGACCCAAGACCGAGTTCAAGGAATGGGAAAACGTGCCCTATTTCGATGGCTGTTTGCCAATCGAGGTCATGGCCGAGCGCGGGCACGAGACCCTGCGCTGGGGGCCGCTCAAGCCGGTTGGCCTGACCAATCCGCGCGATCCCCTGGTCAAGGCCCATGCCATTGTCCAGTTGCGCCAGGATAATGCCCTAGGCACCTTGTATAATCTGGTCGGCTTCCAGACCAAGCTCAAGCACGGGGTCCAGGCCGATGTGTTTCGCCTTATTCCGGGGCTGGAAAATGCCCAGTTCGCGCGGCTGGGCGGTCTGCATCGCAATACATTCATCAATTCCCCCCGCCTGCTCGATGCCAGCCTGCGCCTCAAGGTCCAGCCGCGCCTGCGCTTTGCAGGTCAGGTTACCGGCGTTGAGGGCTATGTCGAAAGCGCCGCCATTGGCCTAATGGCGGGCCGGTTTGCAGCGGCCCAGGCGCTGGGCCAGACCCTGGAGGCTCCGCCCGCCACCACCGCGCTTGGGGCCTTGATCAGCCATATTACCGGCGGCCACCTAGAGGGCGGCACCTTCCAACCAATGAACATCAATTACGGCCTCTTGCCACCGATCGAGCCGCCCAAATTCGACCATGAGGGCCGCAAACTGCCCTTGAAAGAACGCGGCCGGGCCAAGAAGCGTTTGATGAGCGTCCGCGCCCTGGCCGATCTCGACGCCTGGCTAGCTGGCTAGACGCGGCCCGTCAGGCTGGCCCAAAAAATCAAGGCGCGCTTGGTCAGGGGGCCAGGTTCGCGGCCCTTGGCGAGGCTTTGGGTCAAGGCGCAGTGGGCAATGGCGGGAAAGGCCTGAACCGGCAAGGTCTTTACGGCCCCTACCCCCGCCGCCAGATCATCTCTTATGCGTGGCGGTGCCCAGTCTTTGGCAAGCTCAGGCGTCAAGCGCCCGGCTAGCCGCAGGCGCGCCAGACCATAGGCGCGACTGACCGCCTGGACCGCATGCAGGTCAGTACCCGGCGACAAGATTTGCAAGACCAGGGCCGACAGGGCCACGCTGGTCTGGTCGATATGCGCCATGGCCTTGTCCGGATCATCAAACACCGCGCCGTCCAGATCCTCAATCCGCGCCTCAATCAGGCTGAATAGCAGCACGGGCGACAGATCACGGGTCTGGATCGCCTCTGCCAAGGCCTGAACCGTGGGGTGGCGGCGCAACGGTCGCAGCTCCCTGATCTCGTCCAGGGCCTCTTGCCACCAGGTCAGGCGGATCTCGCCCAGCAAGGCCTCGCTAACCACGGCCCGCACCCGTGCGAGTTCAGCAGCAAAAGCCAGCACAGCCAGCACATCGTTGCGCACCGCCGCATCGCTGATCAGGCGGCTCGCCAGCCAGCGATCAGGATCGGCGCGCCGCACCTCGGCCTCGATGTCATCATCCATGCGCCCACCTCATAAAAAAAGGGACCCGCTATGGCTAGCGAGCCCCCTCTTGTCTTGGCCTGAACGGGTTTAGCCGAACAGGGTCTGGTTCATGGTCATGGTTGCCAGCATGGGCAGGGACAGCAACAGATTGGTGCGGCTGAACAGCATGGCGGTGCGACCGGCCTTGGCCTTGGCATCGGCATCGGCCTCAACCATGCCAAGCGCGATCTTCTGGTTTGGCCAGATGAACAGCCAGACATTCAAGAACATGATGGTCCCAAGCCACATGCCAACCCCGATAAAGGTATGCTGCGGCACGCTAAAGCCTTCGGTCGCGCCCAGCGTATAGGCAGAAACCAGATAGCCTCGGTTCCAGGCAAGGATAATCCCGGCCAGAACGGTGGCCAGAGCGGACCAGCGGAACCAGAACAGGGCTTCTGGCGCAATATACTTTGAAATCGCTGGCTTCAGCTCAGCTGGAATTTCCGGCATTTTGCGGATCTGGACGAAGTTGAAATAATAAAGAAGGCCAATCCAGACAATCCCGACAAACACGTGCAGGAAGCGGAAAACGGCTTGCCAGAACACGGCATCCATGGAGCCGTAATGCATCCGATAGCCGGAAATTATGATCAGGGCCAATACGGTCCCGGCAATGATGGTGTTTCTGAAGTTCTGCAGCAGTCCAGCCATGTAACCCTCCTCGAAGCCCGATTGAGCTCCCGTTAACCCAGAATATAAGGCGATTTGTCGCGGCGGGCCAAGCAAAGATTAAGCCTGCCCCCCACCCACCTTTAGGCCGCGCTGGCATCCTCGAACACCGGAACGGTCACAGCGGCCATGGGCGCGCGGCCCAGGATCATGTCTGCGGCCTTTTCAGCGATCATAATGGTCGGGCCATTGGTATTGCCGCCGACCAGGGTTGGCATGACCGAGGCGTCAACCACGCGCAGGCCTTTCAGCCCATGCACGCACAAGGTCTCATCGACCACGGCCAAGTCATCGCCCGCCGCGCCCATGCGGCAGGTGCCGACCGGGTGATAGATGGTTTCAGAGGTTTCGCGGATCCAGGCATCCAGATCGGCATCGGACTGGATCGCCTCGCCCGGCTGGAATTCCTCGCCGCGCACCGCATCCATGGCCGCGCCCGCAACAAGGGCTCGCACCATCTTGACGCCCTCGCGCAGGGCCCGGCGATCCTCGTCCGTGGCCAGATAATTGGCCAAGATCGCTGGATCATCGAACGGATCGGCCGAACGCAAGGTAACCTCACCGCGGCTTTCGGGGCGAAGCTGGCAGACATGGACCGAAAACCCGTCCTTCTCGATCACGGTCTTGCCATGATCCTTCATGATGGCCAGCACGCAGTGCAATTGCAGGTCGGGCCGGTCCAGATCGGGGCGCGATTTCAAAAAGGCTCCCGCCTCGAGGAAGTTTTGCCGTCCCGGACCCTGACCGCGCACCAGATAGTTCAGACCTGTGGCCAGACGCTTTAGACCCTTATTATAAGAATAGGCAGTAATGGCTTCAGGGCACTCCCACGAAATCACCACATCCAGATGATCTTGCAGGTTCTTGCCTACGCCCTTGAGCGCATGCACCACCGGCACCCCGACCTTGGCCAAGGCCTCTGGATCACCAATGCCGGATAATTGCAAGATCTGCGGCGACTGGACCGCACCGGCGCACAACAAGACCTCGCTATCGGCATAGGCGATCTTGGCAGTCTGTTTCTTGCCCTGGACATAGGCCACGCCAACCGCGCGGCCGTTTTCGATAATGATCTTGGTGGTGCGGGCCTCGATCTCGGTGACCAGATTGGGCCTTTGATCCTTGACCGGATGCAGATAGCCGCGCGCCGCGCTCCAGCGCTGGCCGTCCTTGATCGTCAATTGGAACGGGCCAAAGCCTTCTTGCTGATAGCCGTTGAAATCGCTCGTGACCATATAGCCAGCCTCGGCCCCGGCCTTGATAAAGCTGGTAAAGATCGGATTGGGGGTCGAGGCCTTGGACACATAGAGCGGGCCGTCACTGCCATGATAGTCATCGCCGCCGCCTTCGAGGGTCTCGGAGCGTTTGAAATAGGGCAGGACCTCGCCATAGGACCAGCCGCTCAAGCCCATTTGCCGCCATTGATCATAATCGCGCGCATGGCCACGAATATAGATCATGCCATTGATCGAGCTGGATCCGCCCCAGCCCTTGCCGCGTGGCCACCAAAGCTTGCGCCCATCCAGATGCGGCTCACCTTCGGTCCAAAAGCCCCAATTATAAGCGCCCTTGTCCTTGATCAGACTGCCAACGCCTGCGGGCATCTTGACCAGGATGGA
>JBIIZD010000155.1:0-3453 GCA_044346445.1 Caulobacteraceae bacterium | reverse complement strand
GATACCGATCCTGCGGTCGATGATCCGGCCATGGTTGATTTCATACTGCGCCGCGCCCGCGACATTGAACTGGTACACGTCTATCCCGCCGGAGCCGCGACCAAGGGCCTAGGCGGCGAGCGCATGGCCGAGCTTGGTCTGATGCGCGATGCGGGGGCGGTCTATTTTACCGATGCCGACCATTCGATTGTCAATTCCAAGGTGCTGCAACGGATCTTGACCTATGCCAAGGGCTTTGGCGCCCTGGTCTCGCACCGGCCCGCCGATCCGTGGCTGAGCGCTGGGGCCGCTGTGACCTCAGGCGAATTTGCCGGGCGCATGGGTCTGCCGGGGGTGCCGACTGCGGCTGAGCGCATTATGCTGGAACGTGATCTGGCCCTAGTGGAACTGACCGGCGGGCGCTTGCTGGTCGATCAGGTCACCTGCGCCGATGCGCTTGATGCCCTGGCCCGCGCCAAGGCCAAGGGCCTGTCTGTGTTTGCCAGTGTCTCGATCAATCACCTGTGTTTCAATACGCTGGATATTGGCGATTACCGGACATTCTACAAACTGACCCCGCCGCTGCGTAGCGAGGATGATCGTCAGGCCGTGATTGAGGCCTTGGCCAGTGGCTTGATAGACGTGGTCGTCTCAGCCCATGCCCCAGCCCCGGCAGAAGACAAGCGCCTGCCGTTTGACGAGGCTGCCCCCGGCGCAGTGGGGCTTGAAACCCTGCTGCCAGCCCTGCTTGGCCTTTATCATGATGACCGCCTGCCGCTATTGGACCTGATGCGCACCGTAACCCTGGCCCCCGCACAGTTGCTGGGCCTGAGCGCTGGGCGAGTGAGTGCAGGCGCGCCAGCGGACCTGGTCTTATGTGATCTGGGCGCGCCGGTGATTATTGATGCCGACAAGCTGATCTCAAAATCCAAGAACTCGCCGTTTGATGGCCGCCGCCTGCAGGGCCAGGTCCTGATGACCCTGGTCGATGGCCGCATCGTGCATCAGACCCAGCCTTGAGCCGCGATGGGCGCTCAGCGCTTTTTGAACCAGATTTTTGCTAAAACTTAAATTCGCGACCTAAGCGGGAACATATAATCAGATAGGGTGAGACCATGATGGTGATCGATCTTGCACTTCCCACGGCGCTCGTGGTTCTGACTTGCGGCTATTTGCTTGGCTCGATCCCGATTGGTCTGGCCGTGACCCATCTGAGCGGCGCGGGCAATGATCGCGCCATCGGCTCAGGCAATATTGGCCAAACCGATGCGCAGCCCATAGGCGGCAAGGGTATGGCCCTTCTGATCTTAGCGGGCGATTGCGGCAAGGGCATAGCTGCCGTGCTGCTGGCCCGTCATTTTCTTGGCGAGACGGCGGCGGCTTTAGCGGGCGGCGCGGCACTTTTAGGCCACCTATTCCCGATCTGGCTGAAGTTCAAGGGCGGCAAGGGGGTGGCTACGTTTTTGGGCGTCATACTGTCGGTGACATGGCCCGCTGGTATTATGACCGCTCCCCCCTGGCTAGCTATAGCGGCCCTGATGGGGATGTCCCCGCTAGGGGCCCTGACCGCGATTGCCCTGGCCCCCGGCTATGCCTATGCCACGGGTCAAGCCCCAGCCATCATAGGCCTTGCGCTGTTCATGGCTTTACTGGTGTTTATCCGCTCTCTATTCGCTAGATTTTCGATAAAATCTCACGACGCCACCTAGGCGAGAACAAATAATCAGTTAGGGTGAGACCATGATGGTGATCGATCTTGCACTTCCCACGGCGCTCTTGGTTCTGACCTGCGGCTATTTGCTTGGCTCGGTCCCGTTTGGTCTGGTCGTGACCTATCTGGGCGGGGCAGGCGATATTCGTTCGGTCGGTTCGGGCAATATTGGCGCAACCAATGTGCTGCGCACCGGGCGCAAGGGCCTGGCCCTGCTGACCCTGATTGGCGATGGCGGCAAGGGCATAGCCGCCGTGCTGCTGGCCCGTCATTTTCTTGGCGATACGGCGGCGGCATTGGCGGGCGGGGCGGCGTTTTTGGGTCACCTGTTCCCGGTCTGGCTGAAGTTCAAGGGCGGCAAGGGCGTGGCCACGTTTTTTGGCGTCATGCTGTCGGCGGCCTGGCCGGTTGGCATTATGGCCGCCCTGACCTGGCTAGCGGTCGCGGCCCTGATGCGGATGTCGTCACTTGCGGCCCTGACCACTGTCGCCCTAGCCCCGGCCTATGCCTTGGCCACGGATCAACCGCCTGCGATCACAGGCCTTGCCCTATTCATGGCGGTGCTGGTCTTTATCCGTCACCGTGAAAACATCGCCCGGCTTCGCGTCGGCACAGAACCAAGGATCGGGGCAAAAAAGACCCCCTAGGTCCGAAACGGAGTTGGGATGAAGAATAAGGTCCTTTCCGACGCCGAGCGCCGCGATTGGCTAAGACTATCAAGGACCGAAAATGTCGGGCCTGTGACCTTTGCCCACCTGATCGAACGGTTTGGCACGGCGTCTGCTGCCCTCAAGGCCTTGCCAAGCCTAAGCCGTCGGGGCGGGCGTCTGATGCCGCTGCATACCCCCAGCATTGCCGAGGCCGAGGCCGAATTGGCCGCAGGGGCAAGGCTTGGTGCCGCGCTCTTATGCGGTTGCGAACCGCTGTTTCCCACCCGCCTAGCCGCACTCGATGCCGCACCGCCCCTGATCTGGACCCGCGGCCATGCGGCCTTGCTGAACCGGCCCTCGATCGCCATTGTTGGCGCACGGATCGCCTCGGCTGCCGGTCAACGCATGGCGCGCGAGCTTGCCCTTGCCTTGGGTCAGGCGGGCCTGGTTGTCGTTTCAGGACTGGCGCGCGGCATAGACAGTGCTGCGCATGAAGGCGCAATGGCCAGTGGCACGGTCGCCGTGCTCGGCGGCGGCATAGATGATGTCTATCCACCCGAAAATGCAGGCCTTTATGATCGGGTGGCGGCTGAAGGCTGCCTGGTGGCCGAGCATCCCCCAGGCCGCAAGGCCCAGGCGCGGGACTTTCCCCGCCGCAACCGGATTATATCGGGTCTATCACTGGGCGTGGTCGTGGTTGAGGCCGAGATGCGGTCAGGCTCGCTGATCACGGCGCGGCTGGCGGCAGAACAGGGCCGCGAAGTTTTTGCCGTCCCCGGCTCACCGCTTGATCCAAGGTCCAAGGGCTGTAACGACCTGTTGCGGCAAGGCGCAGTCTTGTGTGAAGGGCCTGAGGACATTTTGCGGGTTATCCAGTCCCTGCCACAGAGCCAGGAGCGCGAGCGCGAGGCGTTTGGTCAGGCACCGATAGATCAGGCGGCCTTAGATGCCGCGGCAGAGACCTTGCGCGAAACCCTGTTTCAGCTTCTGTCCCCGACCCCCATTGCCAAGGATACTCTGGTCCGGGCCTGTGGTGCCCCGGCGCCGGCCGTGTATGCCGCCTTGGTCGAGCTGGTCCTGGCCGGGCGCGCAAGCTTTGTTGCAGACGGAATG
>JBIIZD010000080.1:0-13161 GCA_044346445.1 Caulobacteraceae bacterium | reverse complement strand
GAAGGCGGCCGCACGGTCGGCGCTGGCGTCGTGGCCAAGATCGTCGAATAGTCTATCCATCCTGTCTTGAGGATAAGCGAGCCGCCGCCGAGGAAAACCTCAGCGGCGGTTTTGCTTTGGGGGGGGCTTAGGTAAGCCAGGCGGCCAATAGGCCTGCTAGCGCCGTCAAGCTGATGACTGACAAGCCCGTGCCTATGGCCACAGCCTGAGCTGCACCCTTTTCAAACACGCCATGGGTTCGGGTCTGGATAAAGACATTAACCGCCGCCGGACAGGCCGCCATTAGGGTTGCGACCGCGATAAACAGTGGCTCTGCGCCCATCAGGTTCAGGGCGCACCAGACCAGAGCCGGAACCAGCAAGAGTTTCAAGCCCATGGCTACCAATACCGGAAGCGCTTCGGTTGGACTGGGGCGACGGCCCTCAAGTCCGATGACCAGGCCCAGCGCCACCAGGCCGACCGGACTGCCGGTCGCCCCCGCCAGACCAATGGCCTGGTCGAGAAAGGCGGGCAGGGTGATCTTGAACACGGATAAGCCAACACCGATGGCGGCTGCGGCGACAATGGGATTGGTCAGGGCCCGCCCAAGGGCGCGCCAAGGCGAGGTAGGCGCTTGCGCCATTTGCAGGCCTGCGACCGCTATGGCAACAATAATCACAAAATCAACAGCGATGATCTGGGCAGCCAGCGGCCCGGCCTGCGCACCGAACACCGCCACCGCCAAGGGGCCGCCAAGAAAGGCGGTATTGCCGACACTGCTGGCCATGCCAACCCCGCTACGCTCCGCCAAGGTCCAGCCCAAGGCCCGGCCGATCAGGGGCACCAAGGCCAAGGGGCTGGCAGCAGCCAGCAAATAGACCCCCATATGCCCAGCCATGGCCAGGCTAGGCGGCGGGGCATGGCTGAGGGAATGGATCAGCAGGGCCGGAAACCCGACCCAGAGCACATAGGTCGGCAGGCCCTTGGCCACGGTCTCATCGAGCTTTTTCATGCGTCCAAGCAAAAGCCCGACCGCTATCAGGGCAAAGAAGGGCAATACCCGGGACAGGACAGACATGGGGCCTTGCCATTTCATAGTCTATGGGTTGGGGCGGCTAGGCCCGTTGCGTCTTTCTAAGCCAATGGCCCTTGGTTTCAAGCGGCTGTATGGGTCTTGATCTTTTGCGTATTTAGAGGTGTAAAGGCTTAATTGTTTTGACCCGATTTGGAGACAATCATGACTAGACTCGGCCTTATTACCGTATTGTTGAGCGTATCGGTTGGCACGTCTGCCCTGGCCTCCGACGTTATTGGGGTTTGGCGCACATCCGAAGAGGGCGGCAAGATCGCGATTGAGCGATGTGGCACTTCGATCTGCGGCAAGATCCTTGGCGGCGGTGCCCCCCAGGCGGGTCGCAGCGCCACAGACGTCAAGAACAAGAACCCGGCCCTGCGCAATCGTCCCCTGCTGGGTCTCACCATCATGCAGGGCTTTAGCGGCGGCCCCCAGGTCTGGACCGGCGGCACCATCTATAATCCCAATGACGGTGGAACTTATCAGGCTACGGTCAAGCTTGCAGCGGCTGACAAACTGCAGGTCAAGGGGTGTATCGCGCCGCCCTTATGCAAGACACAGACCTGGACTCGCCTGAAATAGACTTCGGATCATTGCTGGCTAGGCCTAGCAAACCAGCTTCAAGACGCTTTTGGTCACGATAGACTTGATTTGCGGCGTAGTTAGGCCCTGCATGTTTCGCATCCGCCGCCAAGCCACGAAGCTGAGCAATAGGTCGACGGCCTCGATAGTATCGTCTTCTATGCCTTGGCGACTGGACAATAGGCGCTCTGTTTGCAGCCTTAGAAACTGCGCCCGCATAGTGCGCCGCTGCTGAAACAGGGGCGATGTTTTGATGTAGTGATCAATGGAGTCCTGATAGGGGTCGATCCGTTCAAAAACGGCAAATCGGATATCAATCAGGCTGTCTAGCTGTTCAACAAAAGTGTCACCGGTCACAGGCCGTGAAGCGAGCGGCATGACGACCTGCTGCACTTCCTCCAGCATGCCGTAAAACAAGGACTCCATATCCTTGAAATGGCGGAACACACTGCGCAGGCCCAGTTGGGCGCGTTCGGCGACCTGTGCCGCATTGGGATTGGCATTGCCCTCGCGCACCAGATCGAGCGCGGCCTGGATGATCTGGTTGCGGCTCTTGCTGGCGCGTTGATGACGGCCATCGGCCAAGGTCTCGATCACGCGAACTTTTAGCCACTCGGTGGGCTCATCAAGGCTGGGCATATTCTGGGCACTAACATCGTTGTTGAGCGCCACAATTAGTCACAATTTTGTAACATTACAACTTTCTTGAATTAGTTATTGCGATTTGAGGGCTAGGTCAGCAATAAGCGGGTCGTGGTTTCAATGACTGCCCTTGCCTGATCCACCGACAAGCCTTGCTCGCGCCGCAGACGGTTCCAGGTACTGAAACTCAACAGAACATCCAGAGCCTCGAACCGTTCAAAATTGGCGACGATCTCGGGGGTTAAGGCCTGTTTGAGCAGTTCACGCAGGAGCAAGGCCTGACGCTGGGCGTCCTGGCTTAGAAATTCTGACTTGGCTCTATGGGCTAGGGAGGCGAGCTGAAACGGGCTTATGCGCTCGAACAGGCCGCTGCGCCTTTGAATCAGATCGTCCAGACGCGCTTGCGCCGTCTCGCCTGTGACCGGGCGCAAGAAGGTTTCCCGCGCATCAATCTCAATCAGATTGGTCAGTTCACGAAACAGGCTGTCCATATCATTGAAGTGGCGAAACACGCTGCGAAGACCAACCTTGGCGCGTTCGGCAACCTGCTCGGCATTGGGGATGACCACGCCTTCTCTGACCAGATCCAGCATGGCCTGAATAATGCGGGCGCGGCTATCGACTGTTCTTTGGCGACGGCCATCCGTTTGGGTCGTATCGGGCATAGGCTAATCTTGCATCCGGTTCAGCTGAGAGGGGCGCTCGTGTGTCAAGCTCAGTTGTAAAGCTGACCAAGGGTCAAGCTTGCCACAACTTGGCAAGGTTTCCAATTGACCAATCACATAAAGCTGTGTCGACGGCGAGTATGCCTTGCTGGCTAGTCCAGTATGGACTTGACCTTGATGGCCTGATCATTGGCTGGCAGGCTGATCAGGTCGCCGTCCTTGCCCAGGATCAGGCGGCCCTTAAAGATCTGGCGCGATTGGCCAAGAAAGGGGCCCTCCAGGGCCTTGAGGCGCAGGGTCGGGACGATGTGGTTGAGCAATAAGAGCTTGACGCCCGCTCTTTGGGCAATGGCGGCGGCCTCTTGCGGGGTGGTGTGGTAGTTTTGAATGTCATGGAAGATGGCGGCATAATTGGCGCGCCCGGCCTTGGTGGCCGAATCCTGCATCAATTGCACCAGTTCTTTTGACAGGGCCTCGTGCACCAGGACATCAGCGCCCTTGGCGGCCGCCTCAAGCCGAGCTGAGGGCTTGGTATCGCCACTGATCACCACCTTGCGGCCCTTATACTCGAACACATAGCCAAGGGCTGGCGCGACGGGGCCGTGATCGACCAATATGGCACGCACCTTCAGGTCAGGCGTATTGATAACGGTGACATCGGGATTGGCCGCGTCAATGGCTATGGGCAGGGCCTGTCCGCCAAATCCGGCTGGGTCCATGACCTTGGCACCGTGATGCGCGATCCGGTAGCCCTCATCAAGGCTATAGGCCGTCTGGAATCCGGAAACCACCTGCTCGACGCCGGGAGGTCCGTAGATTGGCAGGGGCGTCTTGATGGCGCTGCCGCCCCAGTGCTGCAGCATCAGACCGCCCAGACCGTCTATGTGGTCGGAGTGAAAATGGGTCAGGAACAGGGCGTCGACCCGCGCCGGTGGCAGGTTCATCAAGGATAGGTTTCGCGTCGCGCCGTCGCCAATATCGACCACAAACAGCTTGGTCCCCGCTATGACCGCGACACACGGCCCAGCGCGCTTGGCATCGGGAAAGGGCGAGCCTGCGCCGCAAAGCGCGACATGCAGGCCGTCTGGCAGGGCCGCAATTGGGTCTTGGCTCAGGGTCTTGACCAGCAGTCGTCCCATCAAACGCTCGGCGATCTGGCCGCGCATAGTATAGGCCGCGCCAACCGCGCCAATGCCTAGGACCAGTGCGATTACAGCAATGAGGCGCAAGGGTTTCATGGTTTTTCCAGTCTGGCTTGGGTTGGGTGCTGGGCTTTGACACCAGGATCGACAAAAACGGTGCGAAAGCCGGTATGTGAGGCACCGCCATCGGCCGGGCCAGGGCTTCTGGCAGCGGGACGATAACGGAAGCAAAAATCGTCAGAACAAAGATAGGAGCCGCCCTTGACCACATGCTTGGGCACAGCCGGGTCTGCGGGGTCATAGGCGGTATCGGCGCTAGGGCCGCCGTCGCCGGGATTGGCACTTAAGCCCGGCTTGTACCAGTCCTTGGTCCATTCCCAGACATTGCCCGACATGTCCTTCAGGCCATAGCCATTGGCGGGAAAGCAACCGACCGAGGCCGTGCGCGACTTATAGCCGTCTTGGCCGGTATCAATCATCGGAAATACGCCTTGCCAGCTATTGGCCATGGGCTTGCCCGGCTGTTGTGGCTGGTCGCCCCAGCTATAGCGTTTGGCCTCAAGCCCACCGCGGGCGGCATATTCCCATTGCGCTTCTGTGGGCAGGTCGCGGCCAAGCCAGCGCGCATAGGCCAAGGCATCTTCATAGGCGATATGGACGACAGGCCACTGATCCATGCCATGAATATTACTGCGCGGACCTTGGGGGTGACGCCAGTCTGCGCCCTGGACAATCTGCCACCAGCTCAAGGGATTGCTGCGGTCGGCACTGTCGGTCTGGCCGACAAACACCAGCGAGGCGGGGCGACGCGCCTTGGCATCCAGGTCTGGATAGCGGGCAGGGTCGAGGGGGCGCTCGGCCAGGGTCTTATAGCCGGTGGCGGCAACAAACTGGGCAAAGGCAGCATTGGTCACCTCGGTCCGGTCGATCCAGAAGCTGGCCAGCTTGACGGTAACTGGCGGCCCCTCCTCGGGATGGACCCCGCCCGCACCCATGACAAACTGCCCGCCCGGTATGTGAACCATGCCGGTGAGGGGCTGGCCCGGCTGGGCCAGGGCCATTGCTGGCTGGCAAGGCGCTACCGCGGCGATCTTGGCGGCTGGCCGGCAGCCACTGACCGCCAGGGCGGCCAGCAGGCTCAGGCACGCGCCAAGGTGCCCCAATCGCATCCTAATTGGCCCAATAGACGTATTCATCAGAGGGCTTGTTTGGGAAGCTCAAGGGGTGATCAATTGCGATCGCGCCTTCGAGCAAGGAGGGCCAGAGCGGCTTGACGCTGCGGCGATCTTGCTGCGCAATCAGGGCGGTCAGTTCGGCGACCTTTGCAGGATTAGCGGCGGCCAGATTATTGGCCTCAACCGGATCGGTCTTCATATTGAACAGCCAGACCTTGTTGGGCCGCGCCGAGACCTGAAGTTTCCAGTCGCCCGCCCGTACCACCTTATAGTCGCCGGAGCGCCAGAACAGGGCCTTGTGCGGGTCGCCTGAGGCCTTGCCGGTCAGATAGGGCTTCAGATCAACCCCATCAATGACGCGGTCGGACGGCAGGCTGGCCCCGGCTGCGGCGGCAATGGTCGAAAACAGGTCAATATGGCTAACCGCGGGCGTGAATCGCGTCTTGGCGGGCAGGGCAGAGGGCCAGCGGATAAAATAGGGCACATGCACCCCGCCCTCAAAAAAGGTCGCCTTCCAGCCGCGATAGGGACGGTTGATCTCGGGCAGGCCAATATAGTGCGCGCCGCCATTGTCGCTGGTAAAGATCACAATCGTATTGTCATCCAGACCTTGCGCCTTCAATTCGGCCATAAGCCGTCCGACATTGCGATCTAGATTGCGCACCATGGCCCCATAGACCCGCAAGCGATGATCCTTGATCTGGGGCAGGGCGTTATAATCGGCCTTGGTGGCCTGAAGCGGCGTATGAATAGCATTATAGGCCAGATAGATAAAAAACGGCTGATTGCGGTTGGCCTTGATGGTCTCAATGGCATTATCGGTCAGATAATCGGTCATATAGCCCTTGGGCTTGAAAATCTTGCTGCCATTGTACTGAACCGCATAGGGCAGATTGGCCCAGAGAAACTTGTCGATTGGGTCAAAGTCCTGCTTGGAATTGACGACATTGGGATCATTAGCAGGCAGGAACATTGATGCGCCGGACATAAAGCCCAGGCTCTCGTCAAATCCGCGCTGTTCGGGGCGCATGCCAGCGGCAGCGCCCAGGTGCCATTTGCCCAGATGCACGGTATGATAACCCCGCGATTTCAGCAGCTTGGCCACCGTGACTTCACCCAAAGGAATACCCATCTCGTCCATTGGCAGATTGTCCTTGGCCCGCTCCTTGTAAAAGTGCGGCTTATGCAGGCTGTCCGAGGCATCAAACGTGCCCACAAGGCGCGAAAAGGCTGTGGGTGTGGGCGTAAACTCAAAGCCAAACCGGGTAGGATAGCGGCCGGTCATGATGGCAGCGCGTGACGGCGAACATGTGCCATTGCCAGCATAACCATTGACCATGGTCACGCCTTCAGAGCCGAGCGCATTGATATGGGGGGTCGGAACGACGCCGCCTGCAACCCCGCCGCCATTGGCGGTAATATCGTTAAAGCCCAGATCATCGGCCAGGATCAGGATAATATTGGGCGGCCTTTGCCCGGCGGGAACTGAACGACTGCTAGGACCCTGGATCCAGGCAACGGGCTGATTGGCTATGGGCTTGGGGGCCAGCCAGCCGGGCATGTGCAAGATCAAATAGCCCTTACCCAGCCAAGCACCGCCCAAAAGGACAGCCAAAACGGCCATGCCGATCCCGACCGATTTCTTTAGCCGCATCCTCGCCTCCCTTGGGTGAAAGACCACACCGGTGATTTGGGCAGTGGGCCTTAGCGCATAAAACCATTGGCACATTCAATGTCATAATTGTCAATCCTGAAGATTCGTTACCCATGTTTGCCAGCAGGGTAAGACAGGCTAGAAGGCTTCTGGAAAACGGGCGAAATTTGGAGCACACAGATTGAATTATCGCCACGCCTTTCATGCAGGAAATTTTGCAGATCTGGTCAAGCATGTCGCTGTGCTGGCAGGTCTAGAAGCCTTGCTGGCCAGCAAGCCAGCCTGCACCGTGATTGATACCCATGCCGGGGCAGGGGTCTATGATCTGATTGATCCCATGGCGGTAAGGTCTGGCGAGGCTGCGGTGGCCATAGGCGCCTTGATGGCGCTTGCGCATCCGCCCGCCGTCTTTGCACCCTTGATCGGTTGTGTACGAGCCCTGAACCCTGACGGCAGGTTGCGCTATTATCCAGGCTCGCCAAGCCTGATGGCCCAAAGCCTGCGCGCACAGGATCAGTATTGGGCGTGCGAATTGCGGGCCGATGATTTTGCGCTGTTGCAACAGACCCTGGCGCGCACCCCGGCGCGATGTGTGGCCCAGCAGACGGACGGCTATAGTCTTGTGCGCCAACGCACGCCCGCCTCAGGACCGGTCCTGGTCCTAATCGATCCGCCATTCGAGCGCGCCGACGATTACCAAAACGCCGCCGAGGCGGCCTTGGCGGTTATGGCTAAAAACCCCACCGCCTGTGTCATGATCTGGACACCCTTGAAGGATATGGAAACTCTGGACGGTTTTTTACGGCGTCTGGAGCAGGGGCATCTGCCTGCAACCCTGGTTGCTGAAACGCGGCTAAGGCCCTTGACCCAGCCCATGCGCCTCAATGGCTGTGCAATGGTGGTCTTGAACCCGCCGCAAGGCCTTGCCGCTGGCTTGCAAGCTGCGGGCGACTGGGTTGTGAGCGCACTGGGTGATCCAGGCGCAGAGGCGCGAATCTGGGCCCTGGCCTAGGCACAAGCGCGCCGCACGCAACTTGATATTTCTTTTTGCAACTGCGAAGAAAATATGCAAAATATGCTGCATCGCAACATACCTGCCTTGGCCAAGCCAAGGCTTCCAGACGGAGATGGTGTCATGACCTCGGTAAACCCTCAGACTTCTCCCGAACAGCCCCTTGATTTCTCCAAAATGCTTTTGCAGTTGCCCATTGGCGCGGCATCACCGTTCTGGATGGCCTATATGGGCGCTGCCAGTGCCGGAGCGGCCTATTGGTGGTTCAGCCGCTTGAGCCGGTATACGCACCTTGAAGCCTTGATGTTCAAGGATGTCGTGGCCGAGGCCCAGCCGATCGAAACGGTGGCCGTACCTGCGCCGGTCAAACAAGCCCTCAAGCCCGTCGAGGCAGCGGTTGCCGCCGACGAGAGGGCACAGCCAGAGCCGGTTGCTGTAAAGCCTGCCGCTCAAGTCACTATTGCGCCCAAGACTGTCGCCCCAGAGCCTGTTGTCGCAAAACCGGTCGCCCCAGAGCCTGCTGCCCCCGCGCCTGTCGTCCAAGCGCCTGTCGTCCAAGCGTCGGTTGCCGCAAAACCTGTATCCCCAGCGCCAGTTGTTTCAGCGCCAGTTGCTGCAAAACCGGTCGCTCCAGCGCGTGTCGCCCCCGCGCCAGTTGTTCCAGCGCCAGTTGTTTCAGCGCCAATTGCTGCAAAACCGGTCGCCCCAGCGCCAGTTGTTCCGGCGCCCGTTGCTCCAGCGCCCGTTGCACCCGTTCGTATCACCCCGCAGTCTTTGTCCAAGGTGGCAAGGCCCGCTGAAGTCAAGGCCGAGGGCAGCGCGGCTGAGCCACCTAAGACGGTTACGGGCAATCGGGGCGGCCGGGCGAAAAAGCCTTCTGGTCGTAGGTTCAAGAGCTAGACCCGGCCAGACTTTCTCATCTGAAGGGGGCGGAATCGCAAAGCCAAGCGCGTGCAAACACGCCAGTTTGGATGCGATCTTCCGTCTCACCCACTTGTGTGTCGCAAAAGCCACACCTACATGCGGTTCATAGAACGGAGTGATGCCGCGTGCCGGGTCATTCCGGCCATCCGCCACATGTGGGGACACTTATGAATATCGATCTGTATTCGGACCGCGCCAAGCAAGCCATCCAATCGGCACAAAGCTTGGCCATGGCGCGCCTTCACCAGTATCTGGCTCCGGAGCATCTGCTCAAGGTCTTGCTGGAGGAAAAAGACGGGCTTTCGCGCAATCTAATTACTGAGGCTGGCGGCAAGCCCGATCAGGTTGCGTTGGATACTGAGGCGCTATTGGCCAAGATTGCCAAGGTCGAGGGCGGCTCTGGCCAACTTTATATGAAGCCCGAAAGCGCGCGCGTGTTTGCTGTGGCCGAAGACACCGCCAAGGCCGCTGGCGATGCCTTTGTCACCACTGAGCGGCTCTTGTCTGCGCTTGCCAAGAATGCCGGTGATGTGTCCGATCTGCTCAAAAAAGCGGGCGTGACTGTGGCGGGTATAGACAAGGCAGCCAATGACCTGCGCAAGGGCCGCACGGCCGATACAGCCGCAGCAGAAGAAGGCTATGACGCCCTAAATCGCTATGCGCGTGACCTGACCCAGGCCGCACGCGACGGCAAGCTTGACCCCGTGATTGGCCGCGACGAGGAAATACGCCGCACCATCCAGGTGCTTTCGCGCCGCACCAAGAATAATCCGGTGCTGATCGGCGAGCCTGGCGTCGGCAAGACTGCCATTGTCGAGGGGCTCGCCCTGCGCATTGTTGATGGCGATGTGCCTGAAAGCTTGAAGGACAAGCGGCTCTTGTCGCTGGACATGGGCTCGCTGATTGCCGGTGCCAAGTATCGCGGCGAGTTCGAAGAGCGGCTCAAGGCGGTTTTGAACGAGACGACCGCCGCAGAAGGCCAGGTGATCTTGTTCATTGACGAGATGCACACCCTGGTCGGCGCAGGTAAGTCTGAAGGGGCCATGGATGCCTCCAACCTGCTCAAGCCGGCCTTGGCGCGCGGCGAACTGCATTGTGTTGGTGCGACCACCCTGGACGAATACCGCAAGCATGTCGAAAAAGACGCTGCCCTGGCCCGCCGGTTTCAGCCTGTTTTTGTCAATGAGCCCTCGGTTGAGGACACGGTCTCGATCCTGCGCGGGTTGAAGGAAAAGTACGAACTGCATCACGGCGTACGCATTTCCGATGCCGCGATAGTGGCCGCCGCCACCTTGTCCAACCGCTATATTACCGACCGCTTCTTGCCCGATAAGGCGATTGACCTGATGGATGAGGCCGGCAGCCGGGTGCGGATGGCGGTCGATTCCAAGCCCGAAGAATTGGACGAGATCGACCGGCGACTGGTCCAGCTCAAGATCGAGCGTGAGGCGTTAAAGAAGGAAACCGACCCAGGCTCGGTTGCGCGTCTGGTTAAGCTTGAGGAAGAGCTAACCGGGCTTGAGGTTCAGTCCGGCGAGATGACGGCGCGCTGGAGGGCGGAAAAGGAAAAGCTAGGCTCGGCGGCACAGATACGTGAGGCGCTTGATCGCCTGCGCGCCGAACTGGTCCAGGTCGAACGCGCTGGCGACCTGCAACGGGCCTCTGAGATCATGTATGGCCAGATCCCGCAGATGGAAAAGCGTCTGGCCGAAGGTGAGGTCCAGAACAAGGACGCCATGACCCTTGAGGTGGTGGATGCCGAACAGATTGCCGCCGTGGTCTCGCGCTGGACCGGGGTACCGGTGGAAAAAATGCTCGAAGGCGAGCGCGAAAAGCTGCTGGGCATGGAAGATCAATTGCGCGGTCGCGTTGTCGGACAGGACGAGGCCCTGGAGGCTGTCTCCGATGCGGTGCGCCGGGCGCGGGCAGGTCTTTCTGATCCCAACCGGCCGATTGGCTCCTTCCTGTTCCTCGGGCCGACCGGGGTTGGCAAGACCGAATTGACCAAGGCCTTGGCTGAGCTTTTGTTTACCGACGAGGGTGCTGTAACCCGGCTGGACATGTCCGAATATATGGAAAAGCATTCGGTCAGCCGCATGATTGGCGCGCCCCCCGGCTATGTTGGCTATGATGAGGGCGGTGCCTTGACCGAGGCCGTGCGGCGCAGGCCCTATCAGGTGATCTTGTTCGACGAGGTCGAAAAAGCCCATCCCGACGTGTTCAATGTGCTGTTACAGGTCTTGGATGACGGGCGATTGACCGACGGACAGGGCCGGACGGTGGATTTCCGCAACTGTCTGTTGATCATGACCTCCAATCTCGGCTCAGAGTTTCTCGCCTCCCAAGGCGAAGGCGATGAGGTCGAGGCCGTGAGGCCCATGGTAATGGAGGCGGTGCGGCGTCATTTCAGGCCTGAATTCCTTAACCGGATCGACGAGATCATCCTGTTTAGCCGCCTTGGCCGTGCCCAGATGGGCGCAATCGTCAAGATCCAGCTGGCTAGGGTCGAAAAGCGTCTGGCCGAGCGGCAAATGACCATATCCGTCGACGCCGCGGCCATGCACTGGCTTGGCGAGCGCGGCTATGATCCGGTCTATGGGGCAAGGCCGCTCAAGCGGGTGATCCAGAAGGACCTGATCGATCCTATTGCAAGGCTGATGCTGGAAGGCACGCTCAAGGATGGCGATGTGATTGACGTTTCGTCTGGTGAGAGCGCGCTCAAGATCGGCAAGGCCTTGGTGCATTAATCTTTCTCATCCGCCTTCCCCGCGCAGTCCCCGCCTTCGCGGGGAGGGACCCAGTCCCTTATCCTCGGCCTGCAATCGCGGATCTGGATCCCCGCCTGCGCGGGGAAGGCGGACTGGGGGCGGGGCTGGGGCTGGGGCCAGTGCAAGCCCCCTGATCAGCTGCCTCTTTCCCCGCGCAGTCCCCGCCTTCGCGGGGAGGGACCCAGACCCTTATCCTCGACCTGCGATCGCGGATCTGGATCCCCGCCTTCGCGGGGAAGGCGGGGGAGGGTGAGGGTGAGGGGTAGGGGGCTATTTCGGCTTGGCTTGGGCGTAGCCCAGTTCGATATTCAGCTTTTCGAGCACCTCGATTGCCGCCTCGGCAATCACGGTGCCGGGCGGGAAAATGGCGGCGGCACCGGCGTCTTTTAGGGCGTCGAAGTCCTGGGCCGGGATCACGCCGCCGACGACGACCATAATGTCTGGACGGCCAAGTCTGGTCAGTTCGGCCTTTAATTCGGGTACCAGGGTCAGGTGTCCGGCGGCCAGCGAGCTTGCGCCCACCACATGCACCTTGTTATCGACGGCCTGTTGGGCCGCTTCGGCTGGGGTCTGGAACAGGCCGCCAATATCGACGTCAAAGCCAATATCGGCAAAGGCGGTTGAGATGACTTTTTGCCCTCGGTCATGGCCATCCTGGCCCATCTTGGCGACAAATATCTTGGGCGCGCGGCCATCGGCCTGTTCAAAGGCCTTGACCATGCCCTTGGCGGTCGCGGTCTTGGGATCGGAACCGGCCTCGGCCAGATAGACCCCGGAAATGGTGCGAATATCGGCCTTATGCCGGCCAAACACCTTTTCCAGCGCCAGGCTGATCTCGCCGACCGTAGCCTTGGCGCGGGCCGCATCAACGGCGAGGGCCAAAAGATTGCCCGTGCCGCGCGCGCCTTCCGTAAGTGCCGTCAGCTTGGCCTCGACCTCGGCAGGATCGCGCTCGGCCTTTAGGCGCGCCAGTTTTTCCAGCTGTTGCAGGCGCACGGCGCTATTATCGACCTTGAGCACGGGAATATCGTCCTCGACATCGGGGCGATAGCGATTGACCCCGACCACGGACTGACGCCCGGCATCAATGCGGGCTTGGGTCTTGGCAGCGGCTTCCTCGATCCTAAGCTTGGGCACGCCTTGTTCAATCGCCTTGGCCATGCCGCCGAGGGCATCGATCTCGGCGATGTGGGCAAGGGCGCGCTTGGCGAGGTCATGGGTCAGTCTTTCGACATAATAGCTGCCGCCCCAAGGATCGATGACCTTGGTCAAGCCGCTTTCCACCTGAAGAAACAATTGGGTATTGCGCGCAATCCGGGCCGAAAAGTCGGTGGGCAGGGCCAGGGCCTCATCAAGCGAATTGGTATGCAGGGACTGGGTCTGGCCATTGGCTGCCGCCATGGCCTCGACACAGGTACGCGGCACATTATTGAACACGTCTTGCGCCGCTAAGCTCCAGCCCGAGGTCTGGGAATGGGTGCGCAAGGATAGGGAGCGCGCATCTTGCGGTGCAAACGGCTTCATCAGCTTGGCCCAGATCAGG
>JBIIZD010000079.1:0-13351 GCA_044346445.1 Caulobacteraceae bacterium | reverse complement strand
AAGGTGCGCGAAGGCATGGCCGCCATTGGCGCCAATTTCGAAATGCAATGGACGATCAAGCCCAAGAGCCAGCGGGCCAAGGTGATGATTCTGGTTTCCCGCTTCGACCATTGTCTGGCGGACCTGCTTTATCGGTGGCGGATCGGGGAATTGCCGATGGATGTGGTCGGCATCATCTCCAATTATGACCGAGACACCTATACCTATCTCGATTTTGACAGCATCCCGTTCCACTATTTGCCGATCACAAAGGACACCAAGCCGCAGCAAGAAGCCCAGATTATGGCCCTAGTAGACCAGACCGGCGCTGAACTGGTGGTCTTGGCGCGGTATATGCAGATCCTGTCTGACGACCTGTCGGCCCAGTTGGCCGGGCGCTGCATCAATATACACCACTCCTTCTTGCCGGGCTTTAAGGGGGCCAAGCCCTATCATCAGGCCTTTAGCCGCGGCGTGAAGCTGATTGGGGCCACGGCCCATTATGTCAATGCCGACCTGGATGAGGGCCCAATCATTGAGCAGGATGTCGAGCGCATCAGCCATGCCGAACAGCCAGACGATCTGGTGCGCAAGGGCCGCGATATTGAGCGCCGGGTCCTAGCACGGGCCGTCGGCCTGCATCTAGAAGGCCGCGTCCTCATCAATGGCTCAAAGACGGTAGTGTTTAGAGACTAGGCTCAATCCCTATTCAGGGCGGGGATCCAGAGTTTGGATTAAAGGTCGTGCGAAAAGGTCTGGGTCCCTCCCCGCGAAGGCGGGGACTGCGCGGGGAAGGCGGGAGGGGGCTAGGGCCTCGCCTATGGGGCTTGGTGAATAAAGCCGTCGATCAGGTCGCACAATTGTTCTGGCTGGTCTTCTTGCAAGAAATGACCGCCTTTTTCTATGATCAGGTGTGGCTGGCCCTTAGCGCCCGGCATCTTGTCGATAAACACCTTCTCGCCACCCTTTGAGACCGGATCAGAATCGCTAAAACAGGTCAGGACCGGGCGGGTAAAGCTGGACAAGACCTTCCAGGCCTCGATGTTTTCGGGAACCGACGCATGTTGCGGCGTGATTGGCACCAGGGTCGGGAACTGGCGCGCGCCCTCCTTATAGGTCTCGTCTGGAAAGGGCGCGTCATAGGCGGCCTTTTCGGCGTCGGTCAGGCTGCGCACAGTGCCCATATCGACGATCAAGCTGACCGGAAACTCTGGCACCGACTGGCTAAAGGTCAGCCAGTTATCAAACCCGTCCGACGAGCCTGTGCCAATCGGCAGGCCGGTATTGGCGATCACCAGCCTAGCAAACCGCTCTGGAAAGGCCGCAACCAGACGCAGGCCAATCAGCCCGCCCCAGTCCTGGCAAAACAAGGTAATATTCTTCAGATCATTGGCCAGCAGCCAGGCGCTCATCCAGGCCACATGCCGCTCAAACGTATAATCGGTGCGCGCGCCCAACTTATCCGAGCGGCCAAAACCGATCAGGTCCGGGCAGACCACCCTATGGCCCTTGGCCGTCAGATTAGGGATGAATTTGCGATAAAGATAAGACCAGGACGGCTCGCCATGCATCAATAGCACCGGGGCGGCATCGCTAGGGCCTTCATCGACATGATGGACGCGCAAGCGCGTACCATCGGCATCAGCAATATTGGTATAGTGCGGCGCAAACGGCCAATCGGCCAGTCCTGCGAACCGATCATCGGGTGTTCTTAATACCTGCATAGGCTCTGCTCCCAACCGCCTTGATATATTGGCACCATAAGTGCAATTAAATCGCTAGGCGGTCAAGTCACTCATACGGTCTTGCTGGCGCAATAAACGCCCCGCGCAATCGCACGGGCCAGGCAATCGGCGGCGGCTGAGCCAAGGCGGGTTAGGGCGATCAAGCGCTCTGTGCCCTCGCCAATCTCGATCTGGCGGCTCGATAGGGCAAAGACGGTGTCGCCGTCATAGGGGGCATGGACCGGGCGAATGGCGCGCGCCAGCCCGTCTTGCGCCATCATGGCCAGACGCTTGGCCTCGGCCTTGGTCAGGCGCGCAGAGACGGCGACCACGGCCAAGGTCGTATTGGCCCCCGGCGTCAAACGCCCGGTCATTTTCAAGCGCGATTGTTCGGGCAAGGGATCATTGGCATGGGCGGCGCTGGCTGGCCGAACGCCGCCAAACTCGCCATCAATCTCAAACGGCCAGGCCCAGAAGGTCTTGTCATCGGGCATATAGACCGACCCAACCGGATTGGTCGCTACAATCGCCCCGACCATCAGCCCCTCGCCAAGATCGAGCGAGGCCGAACCAATGCCGCCCTTGACCATGCCCGCCATCGCTCCGCGCCCGGCCCCAACCGAGCCGAGCGCAAACTGCGCCCCGGCTGCGGCCACCGAGGCCATGCCCAGATCGCGATAGGGCGGATTCAGACCCCAGGCCTTATTGCCCTCATTACCCAGATCATGCAGCACAGCGGCGGGCACAATCGGAATGGCTGGCGATGTCGGGCTAAGCCTTAGGCCGACATTCTGCGCCGACAGGGCCGCTGTCACGCCATCGGCCGCGCCAAGCCCAAACACAGAGCCGCCGGTCAGGACCACCGCATGCACCAGATCAACGAAGTTTTCCGGGGCCAAGGCCTCGGTCTCGCGTGAGCCGGGCCCGCCGCCGCGAACATCGACAGCCCCGGTCCAGTCGCCTTGACACAGGACCGAGGTCACGCCCGTCACCACCGCCTGATCCGTGGCATGGCCCACCCTTAGTCCGGGCACATCCGTGATCAGATTAAGGGGTCCGGGACGATACATTCTTGCACCCTTTATGAAACCCTAAGCCATCGGCTGCGCCGCATAGGATCGCGATTAAAAACAAGGCCAGCACAATTGGCCCCCGCTGCCGTCAGGGCGTTTTTCAGCAAGGCTGGCCCCCTCACGCTGGCACCATCCGCAGACAGTACGATTAGGGATTGATCCATAAATGGCGCAATGGTCAAGCCGTCGTTCGAGCGGTCCAAGGCGGGGCAATCGACAATGATCAAGTCGCTATAGGCTTTCAGCGCATTCCAATAGGCCCCACTGGCTGCGACCTGGACCTTTTGGTCGGCGTTCAACAGATTTTGGCGAAACTGGGTTAGCCAGAGCCGCGCCTCGCAAACCCCATAAGCGACAAGATAATCGACGTCTGAGACCAATTGCCCGCGCCGGTCACTTGCCACGGGCTCGACCTTGAAAAACATCGAACCATCGGGACTGGCCTGCTGCATCTCGCCAAGTCGGCCAAAGCGCCATGGCTGCGCCTGTACCGCCTGAACATGCACGTCCGAACCGGTTTCCAGGCTAACGAGCCAAACCGGTCGCATCATGCGCTCGGACGCATAGACGGCGAATTCACGGCTAAGCAAGGATGTGCCCTCGCCCTGCTCGGCGGCAATGAATTGCAAGCTTCGCGCCGGGCCATCCGCGCCCAAGGCCAAAGACGTCCAAAGCTGCGCCATATCGGCGGTCAGGTGGCTCATGGGACTATTCAAATCTTAGACGCGACAAGGACGATATCGGCTCGGGCAAGATCCCGACCCGGGCAAAAACAGGCAGGTCCAGCTTGCGGCTGGCCAGTTTGGCCGACCCGAACCCCTGCTGACGAAAGCTGAGTATAATGCCGACGATCAAGGCGGCCATGGCACTGAGACCAAGGCAAACAAGGCTTAGAAACACGCCCTGCCGGCGGTCCCGAATAGGCGGTTGCGCCGGCTGCAATATCCTTACAGGCTCAAAACCAACCACTGCGCCAAGATCCAAACTCTTGTCCGATTCAGACTGTTTTGCAATTTCGTCTAGGTCTGGCGCACGCAAATGGACATTTTGCGCCTTGTTCGATTGGGCAAGTTTCAGGTTCAGGGCAATAATGTCGCGCAGTATATCTTGACGCTCGATCTGAAGCGACTGGAAGTCCGTGTTAAAGCCAAACCCATGATCATGGCCATCGGCCCGCAGACTGTTTGTCACGCCCTGCAAAGATAGCCGCACCATGGGGGCCTGATCGGCGATGGCGCGCTCAACCCGGCTCAGGGCCTGCCGCCTTTGTGCCAGTTGCCGTTCCATATCAGAGTGTTCGCCCAGGCTGGAAGGCGCAATCGGCCGAGACAAGGCGGCGGTGTCCATACCGGCAACGCCGCGCCGAACCGGACTTGCGATCAAGGCAAACTGAGCCAGACGCCGCCCATGTTCGGTCAGATAGGCCTGCATCAGCGTATTGAGCACCAAGGCCGCTGTCTCAGGAGATTTGTGCGAGAAGCGCAAGATCAGCCGTGAAGATCCCGCTGGTTGGCGCAATGTTAGGTCTTTCGACAATCTGAGCACCGCGGCCTGACGCCCGGCTTCACCCAGGCTTGCGAGGTCAGGATAGAGCTTGCCAAGGCCAATTGTGCCAAGGGTTTGCAAGATTAGCCTTTGGCTTGACAGATCATCGGTCGCCGATTGCGTCACCCCGCCAAGCCAGTTGTTATGAATATCGCCCGTCACCTGTGCCCATCGCGCATAGGATAGGCCCTGGTCCCTTGGAACCTGCATCATGGCCTCTGCAGTAACCCTGGTCGGGTGGCGAATGGCAAGACCTAGGCCGACGGCCAAGCTCAAGACAAACACAGCCAGCATTGGCAGGGCATGGCGGGGCAACAGGCTCAGCCTATTGAACAGGGCCATAGGCAAGACTGCGGCCCTGCCAGCAAGCGCCGTTCTTAGCCAGTTAAGGCGCGGGCCAAGCCCTTGCATCAGCGACCGGGCGCGAAAATCTGACATGCCTGCGGGCCACACCCTTTTGTCGAGCAATGCTTTGAATGCACCAATACAACGCTGATTTTAGCGCTGTTTCAAGTGTATAAGCTATTTTGAAAATCAGCATATCTCTATAGAAAAAAATTATTAGAGATTTCAATTGTTATTTAGCCATTCCCGCGCCGCTTTTTGGGCCTCGGCGACTTCAGATTGATCCATTTCACGACTTAGTTCGTGCCGATAGATCTTCGCTTCGAGTGAACCGCGCATAGCTGCTAGGTTGAACATCATATGTGCCGAAACATAATCAATTGGTTTTCCACCTTGGCCAGTTGAATACTGTAATCCAAGACGAAATAATTCATCAGCCGAAGTATCTGCGGCTAGAAAAGGCAAGCCGTGGCTCACCGGTACATCGTGATAAGCAAGCATGACCTCATTCCCATTTTGAGCGCAAAAGACCATTTTGGTCCCTAAGCGTGGTCTTGAACTTGAGGAAATCAAACACCATGCTTCTAAAAATAGCGTAAACAGCCTCATCATCAAAAATAAATATTCAAAACTGATTTATACTCGAAAAATAGAAAATATCTATTTTTTCAATCCTTTAAAACATAGGTTAATTGATTATTCACGATCGCTGACCGTTTTTAAATTTGATAAATTGCAAATATTTCAAAATTTCAAACCAGCTTTCTGTTTTGTAGAATTTTTTAACCTCAGGCCAAACTAAGAATTGCGTTCAGCCTAGGTTCAGCGTGCCGGGCGCAATCTGTCCTTTCGGGGTCGCTACAAGAGGACATAGATTATGAAACGATCAAGTTCGCATTTACTGATCGCCATGGCTGCCGCTAGTCTGGCCCTACCAAGCCTGGCCTTGGCCGATCCTGGCGATCGAGACCATTACCGAGATCGCGAACGCGATCGCGGAGCGCAAGGCGATCGCGGGCCGCAAGGCGAATACGACCGCCATGACCAAATGCGGCCTGATCCTTACAATTCCAGACAGGATCGTTATGAGCGGCGTAATGGCGAGCGCCGCCACGGTAATTGGAATGAGCGCAGGCATAATGGATACATGGCGCAGGGCCGCTGGTTTTATGGACCGCCCCCGGCCTATGGCAATTATGAGCCTGGCTACCGGGCCTGGACACGTGGCCAGTATCTAGCCCCGTATTATCGCAACGGTGGTTATATCCGCGATTATAGCAGCAACCGCCTACGCCCGCCCCCCAGGGGCTATGCCTGGATCCGGGCGGGCGATAACCTGTTGCTAATCAATATGCGCACAGGCCTGATCATGGAGGTCGTGATCAGTAATTGGTAGGTTCAATTATGGCTTGGGGTTGATACGCGAGATCTTGGTACCCTCGATGCTCACCCCAGCCATCAGACCTTGCTGATTGAAGATGAAGGCATAGGCATCATCCTTGAGGGTCGAGCTGGACAGGTTCTTGGCTAGGCCCTCATTGACGATGACGACGGTTGGACCGACACCAATTTCCCAGCCACCGGAATGATCCAGATAGGTCAGGGCCTTGGAGCTCATCAAAAATACTGCATAGCCATAGGATTGCGCGCCCGCTTGGAGGCCCCAGCTACCGGCTACCGAATTATAATAGCCACTGACCTGGTTACCGCGCATCAAGGCGCCTTCGCCATAACTGCCGCCGAAAACCAGACCGGCCTTGACGACATTGGGGAATATCAAGATTGCCCGGGCGCGCTTGGAGATCAATTCTGCCGTTGGATTTTTGGCATAAAGGGTCTCTAGGGCCTGACGGGAGTCGCGATTAAGATCTTCTGCCGAGGCAGCTTGTACAGTGCTGGCGCTCAGCATGGCTGGGCCGGCGGTCGCTATGGCCATGGCGGCAGCGGCAATTATGGATCCAAAGCGTTTCATTGGTAGCTCCTGTTCGATTAAGTTTTCGGATAAAATGGGCAGAGGGTGCGGCCTTGGCCGCTAGATTCGACCCAGCAACAAGAGGATCACAACGATGATCAAGATCACCCCGATCCCGCCGCTAGGAAAGTAGCCCCAATGTGCGCTGTGGGGCCAAGTGGGCAGTGCACCAATCAAAAACAAGACCAGTAAAATGGTTAGTATGAGACCTAAACTCATAGAAGTTCCTCCCTAAACGGTCGGCGCAATTGGCCGTGCCGAACCGCAACAACGCCATTTGCAGCATTATTGTCTGGGAACGCAGGCCACATCTTCGTTCCCGAGCACAACCGGCCAAGGCGTGCACCCGGCCGATCATGCCTTGGGCAGTCCGGTCAGCAGCCAAGACCGCTCTACCGACTGCCGACCTCGCGGTCTTGGCCCTTTAATGGCTAACACGGTTTTTGCAGACCCACCTTGAGCAGGGTCATTGACAAGCAAAGGTTAGGCAGTATGCCGCCCTAAGCCTGATCCTGGAGGGCTGTGCCGCCATGGACTTCGCAGGCCAGTTTAATCAGGCCAAGGGCAGCGGTGGCCCCTGTGGCCGCGCCGAGCGATAGACCAAGATCAAGCACGGGTACCTTGCCAATCTTTTGCAGCAATAGGCGGTGTCCCGGCTCGGCACTGACATGGCCAGCCATGCAGTGATCCAGAGCGGCGGGGTCTATGGCATGCAGGACCGCGGCTGCGGCCCCAACCCCATAGCCATCGAGCAGGACGGGCACCTTTTGGATGCGAGCGGCCAAGATAGCGCCAGCAATGGCGGCGATTTCGCGCCCGCCGACCTGACGCAGGATTTCGAGCGGAGCCTCTGCGCCCTCGGCCTTGGCGCGGACCACGGCGGTGCGCACAGCCTCCAGCTTCAAGGCATAGGCACCATCGTCAATGCCGCCGCCGCGCCCAGTCCAGTCCTTAGCCTGCCCGCCATAAAGACCGTGCGCAATCGCCGCGGCCGCCGTCGTATTGCCCGCTGCCACCTCGCCCAGGATCAAGAGGTCCGGCTGCTTGGCTAGGGCCTCCATGCCAAAGGCCATGGTCGCGGCACATTCACGCGCACTCATGGCCGCCTTTTGCGTGCTATCGGCAACGGGACGATCAATCGCCAGATCAAACACTTCTAGGCCAGCGCCATGAAACGCGGCCATCTGGCTGATCGGCGCACCGCCAGCGGCGATCAATTCGAGCGATTGGCGCGCCATCGAAGGGCGAAAGGCCGAAACCCCAAGTGCCGCCACGCCATGCGCACCGGCATAAAGCGCAATCACGGGCCGTACCACCTTGGGCGGGGTCACACCGCGCCAGGCCGCCAGCCAGTCAACGATCTCTTCCAAACGGCCCAGACTGCCCAAGGGCTTGGTCAGCCGCCCCTCACGCTCAGCAGTGCGGGCGCGCGCCTCCAGATCGGGGCCAGGCAGGTTGGCCATCAAGGCGGCAATATCGTCAAACGGATGCGTGCTCATGCCGTGGCCTTAGCCTTGGCCCGCGCGATTGCCAAGCGGCCTTGGCGCGATGGCGAATGTCTTGCACACTGAGACCCCTTGCAAACCTCACCCCAAACTAAAGGCATCCCATGTCCCAGACTGAAATCTTGATGGATGCAGCGGCCTTGAATGCCTTTCTCAAACGCGCCTTTCCGCTGACCACGGATGCCGCCATTGCCGAGGTTGTTCATATTGAACCGGGCAAGGCGCGTTTGGTTCTGCCCTATAATGAACGCACCCTTCGGCCCGGCGGCGTTATTTCAGGCCCGACCCTGATGAGCGTGGCCGATACCGCCGTCTATGCCTTGATCCTTGGCCATATTGGCGAACAGCCCATGGCCGTTACCACCTCCTTGACCATGCACTTTCTGCGTCCCGCCAAGCCAGGGGCCCTGACGGCAGATGTGCGCCTACTTAAACTGGGACGGCGGATCGCCACCGCCGATGTGCACCTGCATACCGAAGGGCCAGACAAGCCTTGCGCCCATGCGGTGGTGGCCTATGCCCTGCCCGCTCATTGATCGGCCTTGCCTTAAGATGCGTCTAACGGCAAAACTTGTGCGATGAACACAGTGCCCCGCCCTATTGTCACACCCTGCATCCAGGTCTGCGCCGTCGATGGTCAAAGCGGCTATTGCCTGGGCTGTCAGCGCACCTTGCCGGAAATCGCGCAATGGAGCCGGCTGGACGATGCGGCTCGCGCCACCATCATGGCCGACCTACCCGCCCGCCGCGCCAAGATCGCGCCTGAAAAGCTGGGCTTGGTTTAAGTAATCCTCCCCCGCCAAGGCGCAAGGAAGATTCATGCTTTCAAGCTTCCGCTAAAACCGGTTCAATCGCCGCCAAGGCATGGCGAACCACATCAAGTCCAGCGCCGGGACGTGCGCCCTCAACCGTCATGATTCGTCGCCAGGTCCGCGCGCCCTTGCGGCCATGGAACAGGCCCAGCATATGGCGGCTCATATGGGCCAGCGGCACACCCTTGGCCAATTGGGCGCTGATATAGGGCAGATAGGCTTCAACAGCCTCAGCCGGGTCCAGATCCGTGACATCTTGGCCAAATATCCGCCGGTCAACCTGACCCAGCAGGCCCGCATCATGATAGGCCGCCCGGCCCAGCATTACGCCGTCAAGATGCACCAAGTGCTCCAGCGCGGCATCTAGGCTGGTTATGCCGCCATTCATCACAATCGTAAGGTCTGGATTCGCCGCCTTGAGCGCCCAGACCAGGGGATAATCCAGCGGCGGCACATCGCGGTTTTCCTTGGGACTTAGGCCGCTGAGCCAGGCCTTGCGCGCATGGACAATAAAGGTCTTTACCCCGGCTGCCGCACAGGCCTCGACCATGGCCGGCAGGCTTTGCTGCGGGTCTTGATCATCGACCCCGATCCGGCACTTGACCGTGACGGGCACAGAGACCACCGCCGCCATGGCCGCCATGCAATCGGCAACCCGCTGTGGCTCGCGCATCAGACAAGCGCCAAATCGGCCGCTTTGCACCCGGTCGGACGGGCAACCAACATTCAGATTGATCTCATCATAGCCAAGATCAGCGCCAATCTTGGCCGCTTGTGCCAGGTCCGCCGGATCAGAACCGCCCAGTTGCAGGGCCACCGGATGCTCGGCCGGGTCATAGCCCAGCAGACGCTGGCGATCACCATGAATGACTGCGCCCGTCGTCACCATCTCGGTATAGAGCAAGGCTTTGGACGACAAGGTCCGGTGCAGGACACGGCAATGCCGGTCCGTCCAGTCCATCATGGGCGCGACAGAAAAGCGGTGCGCGGGCAGGTCAGTGGTCGGCTTGGTCATGAACAGGTGGCGGTGCCATTCGAAGTTTGAGCGGGCGTCATACACCGATGCTTGACCTTGGACCAGAGCTGGCTGGGTAGCGACCCGTCCGTCAGGACTGAGGGCTAATCCGCCTTCGCGCCTGCACCAAGACCATGACCGCCGCTAGGCCGGCAAAACCTGCCCCGACCAGAAAGGTTGCAGAGGGGCTGATACGGTCCCAGACCAGGCCCGCGGTCAGGCTGGCCAGCAGCATGGCCAGGCCCGTCATCAGGTTAAACAGACCAAAGGCTGAGCCGCGCAGCTCTGGCGGCGCATGGTCGGCCACCAACTTGGATAAGAGCCCCTGGGTCAAGGCCATATGCACGCCCCAAAGCCCAATGCCAATAAAGCTGGCCCATAGGCCATGGCCAAGCCCAAGCACCAGGTCCGCGCCAATCAGGGCGGCTAGGCCCCATAGCAGCAAAAGGCTTGCCGGGACCTTGTCCGACATAATCCCGGCCGGATAGGCCCCCGCCGAATAGACCAGATTCAGGGCGACCAAAACCAGAGGGGCCAGCAGGATTGGCAAGCCTTCGGCATGCGCCTTGAGCACCAAAAACCCCTCGCTGAAACGGGCCAGGGTAAAGACGACGCCAAGCGCGACCAAGAGCCAGAAACCACGCTCAAACCGGCCAAGGTCACCCAGACGGATGGGCGGCGGCCTTTGACCTGTGCCCTTGGGCGTGGCCCGGTCCTCGACGCCGAGCAGGACGCACACCACCGCCAAAAACGCCGGCAAGGCTGCAACCCAGAACACAGCTCGCATATCGCCCGCAAACAAGCTCATCAGCACCACCGCCAAAAGCGGCCCGCAAAACGCGCCTGCTGTATCCATGGTCTGTCGCAATCCAAAGGCGCGGCCCCTAATCTCGGCGGGGGTCACATCGGCAATCAGGGCATCGCGCGGCGCACCCCGCATCCCCTTGCCTATGCGATCGGCAAACCGTGCAGCCAAGATCAAGCCCGCGCCCGAGGCCAAGGCAAACAGCGGCTTGGTCACCGCGCTCAGCCCATAACCCAAAAGGATCAATGGCTTTCTTTTGCCCATGCGGTCTGAAATATAGCCGGAAAACACCTTGGATATGGCCGCCGTCGATTCTGCCACCCCATCAATCAAGCCGACCAGGGCAACACTCATGCCAAGCGTGCCCGTCATAAACAGGGGCAAGAGGCCATGGATGGTCTCGGACGAGACATCCATAAAAAAGCTGACCAGACCAAGCGCAATGACCGTACGGGGGATGCGGGGGGTCATGCCTCACCAGGTATCGATAAAGGGCTTGCGCGGCATCTCGGTCCCCGTGCGCGGCGGCATGGACTTAAGGCCCCGCAGGACCCAGCGGCGGGTCTCGAGCGGATCAATCACACCGTCGATTTCCAGATGCGCGGCCATGTTGACGGCCTTGCCGATCTCATAGGAGCGGGCGACACGCTTGTTGAACTCAGCCTCGCGGGCAACAGGATTTTCAATGGCTTCCAGTTCTTTCTTAAAGCCAAGACGCACAGCCCCTTCAAGGCCCATGCCGCCAAACTCGCCCGTGGGCCATGCGATATTGAACACGGGCGCATGGAAACTGCCGCCGGTCATGGCCTGGGCCCCAAGGCCATAGCCCTTGCGCAGGACTACGGCAAAGACCGGTACGGTCAGGCTGGCGGCAGTGACAAACATGCGGCTGACATGGCGCACCTGGGCGGTCTTTTCGACATCGGGTCCGACCATAAAGCCGGGCGTATCGCAAAGCGATAGAATGGGCAGGCCATAGGCCTGGCAAAGCTGCATGAACCGGGCGGCCTTATCGGCGGCGTCGGCATCAATTGCGCCGCCCAAATGATGCGGATTATTGGCCATCAGCCCCATGGGCCGCCCTTCAATCCGCACCAGAGCGGTGACAATGCCAAGGCCAAAATCCTTGCGCAGTTCCAGCACAGAGCCGGTATCGGCCAGGGTCTGGATCACATCGCCGATCAGATAGGCGCGCAGGCGGTTTTCCGGAATGGCCTGGCGCAGCAGGCGCTGGTCGGCGCAGGACCAGTCGGCCAGACTACCTTGGAAATAAGAAAGATACTGCTTGGCCACCGCCACGGCCTCGGCCTCATCGGCCACGGCAATATCGACCACGCCATTGCGGGTCTGGACCGACATGGGGCCAATATCTTCAGGCTTGAACACGCCAAGACCGCCGCCCTCAATCATGGCAGGTCCCCCCATGCCAATATTGCTGTCAGCCGCAGCAATGATCACGTCCGTACAGCCGAGCAAGGCGGCATTGCCGGCAAAACAGCGCCCCGACACGATCCCGATCAGCGGCACCTGACCGCTAAGCTTGGCCATGGACAAGAAGCTTGGCACGTCCAGACCCGCCACGCCCGGACTATCGACATCACCGGGCCGCCCACCACCGCCCTCGGCAAACAAGACCAGCGGGATTTGCCAGTCCTCGACCAGGCCGAGCAGACGGTCGGTCTTTTTATGGTTCATCATGCCCTGGGTGCCGGCCAGGACGGTGAAATCATAGGCCAGCACCGCTGTGCGCGCCTTGTCCTCGCCAAAGCTTGCGCCATTGACCGCGCCAATGCCGGTAATCATACCGTCGGCAGGGGTATTGCGGATCAGATCATCCAGGGTCCGGCGACGGCGCTGGGCCGCAACCGCCAAGGCACCATATTCGATAAAGCTGTCATCGTCGCAAAGGTCGGCAATGTTTTCGCGGGCCATACGCTGATTACGGCCATGGCGGCGCGCTACAGCCTCTGGCCGATTTTCATCCAGCCCAAACGCATGGCGGGCCACCATATCGGCCAGATCAGGCCGGATCGTGTCCAGATCGACCACCGCAGCCACCGCTTCGGCCACGGCCTCCACCTCAGCCGGTTCAATAAACATCAAGGGATCGGTTTCGAAAATCGTCTCGCCAGGCGCGGCCGAAATGGCGCGCACATAGCCGCTGCGGTCGGCGCATATGACATGCTCCATCTTCATGGATTCCAGCACGGCCACGGCTTGACCCTGGCGCACCAGATCGCCCGTCGCCACCTCCAGACCAACCACCTTGCCAGACATGGGCGCGATCAAGGCCAAGCTGCCCTCTGGACCAGACACGCCAGCCGATGCAAAGGCCGCAGCGGGCGTTTCACCCTCAAAGGTCTTGTCCTGCGCCTGCTCGAACTGGGCGGCAAACAGGGCCGGGCCATGGTCCTCGATAAAACGCGTATAGACCTGATTGCCCACCAATTCTGGCCGGGCCAACAGGGCGCGTAAGAAGCCGATATTGCTCGCCACGCCCCGCAGCCGAAACTGGGCCAGACTGCGCGCGGCCTTGGCCACGGCCTTGGCATAGTCAGGCGACGGCGAGGCCACGA
>JBIIZD010000078.1:0-13353 GCA_044346445.1 Caulobacteraceae bacterium | reverse complement strand
ATCGCTATTATGCGCTCAAGGCCAAGGTCATGGGCCAAGAGGCGCTCAATCACTGGGACCGCAATGCGCCGCTCGATCAGAGCCAGCCCCGGCGCTATGATTGGGAACAGGCCAAGGCCATGGTGCTTGAGGCGTTTGGCGATCTTTCGCCGGCCCTAGCCAATGGCGCGCGACAAGTGTTTGACCAGCCTTGGATTGATGCGGCACCGCGTCCGGGCAAGGCGTCAGGCGCCTATTCCCACCCGGTCACGGCCCGCCATCACCCCTATGTGTTTATGAATTATATGGGCGAGCGGCGCGATGTCTTGACCTTGGCCCATGAGCTTGGCCATGCCGTGCACCAGACCTTAGCGGCGCATAATGGCTCCTTGCTGGCCGATACGCCGCTAACCTTGGCTGAAACCGCCTCCATTTTTGGCGAGGGCCTGGTATTTGACCGGCTGTTGGCGGGGGCGAGTGCGGAGGAAAAGCGCGGCCTCTTGGCGGGCAAGATCGAGGATGGTCTCAATACGGTGGTGCGTCAGATCGCGTTTCACCGGTTTGAAACCCGCTTTCACGCGGCTCGGCTCATGGGCGAATTGTCTTCGGCCCAGATTGGCGCAATCTGGTTAGAGGTGATGGGCGAAAGCCTAGGGCCGTCGGTGACGCTGAATGAAGGCTATGAGCATTACTGGGCCTATGTCAGCCATTTTGCCCATGCGCCCTTCTATGTTTATGCCTATGCCTTTGGTGATCTGTTGGTTGGGGCCTTGATGCAAAAGCGGCGCGAAGATCCAAAAGGCTTTGCCCCGCTCTATGAGGCCCTGCTCGCCGCGGGCGGGACGGTGACCTATATTGAAGCCTTGAAGCCTTTTGGTCTTGATCCGCATGACAAGGCGTTTTGGCAACAGGGCTGTGCGCGGCTGGAAGGCCTGATTGATGCCTTTGAGGCCCTGGTCTAGGGCAGAACGGATAGCTAGGCGTGTCCAAGGATCCTGAACGCGATCGCCCCTCTGGGCGTCTTGGCCGCCTTGCCAAGGTGGGGCTTGGCCTGTCGGGCGCGGCGGCGGCCTATGGCACCAATCTGGTGTTCGGCGGCCAGGAGGCGGACCTGCGCAATGCCAAGGCCCTGCGCGCCGCCCTGGGCCAGCTCAAGGGGCCCTTGATGAAGGCGGCCCAGATGTTTGCCACTGTGCCCGATCTCTTGCCGCCGGAATTTGCCAAGGAATTGGCCGAGCTTCAGACCAATGCCCCGGCCATGGGCTGGCCCTTTGTGCGCAGGCGTATGGCCGCTGAGCTTGGCCCTGATTGGCCTGCGCGGTTTGCTCAGTTTACGCCTGAGGCTGCGGCCGCCGCCTCGTTTGGTCAGGTGCACAGGGCCACAGGGCTGGACGGGGCCAGTCTGGCGGTCAAGCTGCAATATCCAGACATGCAAAGCGCGGTCGAAAGTGATCTTGGCCAGTTGCGCGCCCTGTTTGGCCTGTTTCGCCGCATAGATAGCTCGATAGATCCCAGCCAAATGGCCGATGAGATCGCCGAACGCCTGCGCGAAGAGCTCGATTATGCCCGGGAGGCCAAGCATATGGCCCTCTATGGACGGTTTTTTGCGGACCAAAGCGATATTGCCGTGCCGCAATCTGTGCCAAGCCTTTCGACCCACCGGCTCTTGACCATGGACTGGCTAGAGGGGCAGGGGCTCTTGACCTTTAAGACCGCGCCGCTTGAGACGCGCAACCGGATTGCCAGGCTCTTGTTCGAGGCCTGGTGGTCGCCCATGACCCATATTGGCGTCATTCATGGCGATCCGCATCTGGGCAATTATACCTTTACCGCCGATGCCGGTCGGCTGAACCTTTTGGATTTTGGCTGTGTACGCATCTTCCCGCCAAAATTTGTGGCCGGTGTGGTTCGGCTCTATCGCGCGCTTTTGTCCGAAGACCGGCATGAGCAAAGGGCGGCCTATGAAAGCTGGGGTTTTGCAAGCCTTAGCGATGATCTGGTGGATGTCTTAAATGTCTGGGCGCGGTTTATTTATGGCCCGCTGCTCGATGACCGGGTACGGACGGTCGCTGACGGCGTGGCCCCGGGCGATTATGGCCGGGCAGAAGCCTTCAAGGTGCGGCAGGCCCTGAAGGAAAAGGGCCCCATCACCATACCGCGCGAATTTGTGTTTATGGACCGGGCCGCCATCGGGCTGGGTTCGGCCTTTTTGCATCTGGGCGCATCCCTCAATTGGCGGGCCCTGTTCGAGGCCTCACTAGCCGGCTTTGACGCGGCGGTCTTGGCCGAGAGACAAGCCGCGGCCTTGGCCGAGGTGGGCCTGGTTTGATTAGCGGCCCTGACCTTGGGGAAGCCTTGCCTTTTCAAGAGCTCTAGTTACTCAAGGAGGCTGCGCAATGGAGGCGCGGTCCATGTCTGATGAACTCACCCCCGGTCAAAGCCATATTATTCCAGACGGTTATAGCCTGCTGAACTGGCACAGGGGCTTTGGCCGTCAGATCGGGCCGCTTTATGAGCACAATGGCCCCAGTGAATATCGCCGCGCCTTTTTGGTCGAGGAGCACCATACCAATGGCATGATGAATGCCCATGGCGGGATGATCATGACCTTTGCCGATATGGCCTGGGGTCACGCGGTCTCAAGCAGCGAGTCTTTGTGGTGGGTAACGGTGCGTATGACCTGTGATTTTCTATCCAGCGCCCGGCTTGGGGACTGGGTTGAAGGCTCAGGCGAGGTGGTCTTGCAACAAGACGACCTCTATACGGTCAGTGGCCGCATCTGGTGCGACGACCGCACCATCATGACCGGCACGGGCATATTCAAGCTGATTGAACAAAGGCCAAATGCGGTCCGCCCTTCGCTGGAAAAGGTGCAAGCCCATGGCCGATGATCCGCGCATCGCCCAAATGGCGGCCCTGCCCGAAGCCTTCCGCGCGCCGCTGGCGGCCTTTACCGGGGCAAAACCGCCCGGGCCAGCCTGGTTTGACGCGGCGCTTGCCGATCAAGCCGAGCGGCGGATGATCCTTGTTGAGGGCGCAAATATTGAGCTCCTGACCTGGGGCGAGATTGGCAAGCCGGGCCTTTTATTGCTGCATGGCAATGGCGCGCATGCCGACTGGTGGAGCTTTGTTGCCCCCCTATTAGCCAAGGACTATCGGGTTGCGGCCATATCCTGGTCGGGCATGGGCGGCTCTGACTGGCGTCAGACCTATACGGGCGCGATGTTTGCGCAGGAAATCTTTGCCGCCATTGTGGCCGGCGAGCTTGAGGCCGATGGCCAAAAGCCGATCGTGATTGGCCACTCGTTTGGCGGTTTTCCGCTGATGTATTGTGCGGCAAGGCATCCAGAGCGGCTGCGCGCCGCCATATTGCTGGATTCCAGCGTTCAGCCCCCAGACAAGCGTTGGAAAGGCCCGCCGCCGCGCGGTCCGGCCAACCGGGTCTATGCCAGCCTTGAAGAAGCGCTTGGCCGGTTTCGGCTGGCCCCGCCCCAGGGCTGCGAAAATCTCTATATTGCCGATTATATTGCCCGCACCTCGCTCAAGCCCGCACCGCTGGAGGACGGCTCCGGCCAGGGCTGGACCTGGAAGTTCGACCCCCAGATGTGGGGCAAGTTTGCCATGGAAGACCTTGGCGGTCTGCTCAAGGACATGACCTGTCCCGTGGCCCTGATGTGGGGAGAGCGGTCCGGCCTGATGGGCGAGGAGACCTTAGCCTATATGCTCAGCCAGGTGCCCCCCGCAACGCGACTGGTCGCCATTCCCGACGCCGATCACCACGTCATGATCGACCAACCGCTCGCCTTTATCGGCGCCGTGCGCGGCCTGCTGGCGGGCTGGGATGTTTGACATTTTTGCAACGGTATGTCGCTAAACGACCTGCTAGCACAGTTTGATGTTGCTCAGAAACGAGGTTAAATACATTTTACCTGTTGGGGTAGTTTTATCGGGCTAGACAAGCAGAATTGGTCTGCAAAAATTCCGATAGCTGGGGCTACGCCTTGCCCGCAGGAGTTTTTTTCATGATCTCTCGTCTCAAGCTCGTTTCTGGACTGTCGATTTCCGCTTTTTTACTTGCAGCGCCACCGGTTGTGTATGCGCAAGACACCGCAACTGTTGAAGAAGTTGTCGTGACCGGGTCACGGGTGGCCAAGCGCTCCAGGCTGGATACGCTAGCACCCGTAGACGTGGTCGATAACAAGGCCTTAAGCCAGCAGGCGACGCCGGAAATGGCGCAGGCCCTGGCCAATTTGATTCCTTCGATGGACTTTCCGCGCCCGGCGATTACGGACGGCACCGATAGTATACGCCCCGCCACATTGCGCGGCCTCGCCCCCGACCAGACCTTGGTGCTGTTGAATGGCAAGCGCTATCATGCCTCGGCCCTCGTCAATGTGAATGGCTCGATCGGTCGTGGCTCGGCTGCCGTTGACCTCAACACGATTCCGGCCGTTGCGATTGACCGGGTTGAGGTGCTGCGGGATGGGGCCGCCGCGCAGTATGGTTCGGACGCCATTGCCGGTGTGCTTAACCTGCGTCTGCGTCAAGCCAGTTCGGGCGGCGGTGCCTCGGTCAGCTGGGGTGAATACAATACAAAGGTCAAGACGGCGCGCAACCCATCGGGCCGCAAGGCCAATGACGGCAATGTTTATACCGTGTCCGGCTGGCAAGGCCTGCCGATTGGCAGTGACGGCTTTTTGACGGTTTCGGCAGACTATGCCTTCCGCAATCCGACCAACCGCTCCGACCTTGATCCGCGCGTTACGCCCTCGATCGTCACGGCTCGCTATGGTGATCCGCGGGTTGAGAGCACGACGGTTTATGCCAATGCGGGCAAGCCCTTGGCGGCGGGCCTGGATGCCTATGGCTGGTTTGGCTATCAAAAGCGCAATGGTGATAGTGCCGCCAATCCGCGCCTGTCTAATAACGCCAATAATGTGCTTTCCATCTTCCCTTCCGGCTTCCTGCCCCTGATTACCACCGAGATTGACGACATTAATCTGGGCGGCGGTGCCAAGGGCACTTTTGGGGACTATGCGATTGATGCCAGCCTGACCTATGGCAAGAACAAGGTTGATTATGGCGTGATCAATTCGGTCAATGCCTCCTTGGGTGCAGCATCGCCTACCACCTTTGATGCCGGGACCATGGAGTATGATCAGTTGTCCGCCAATCTGGACCTTAGTCGTCCGATAGCGCTTGGGCTGTCTGCGCCCTCGCAACTGGCGTTTGGCGCGGAGTATCGCAAGGAAACCTATGCGATCAAGGCGGGGGATGTCGCCTCCTATGTATTTGGTGGGGTCGCCGGTAAGGCCGCCGGTGCTCAGGGCTTCCCGGGCTTTAAGCCTGCCAATGAGGTTGATAAGTCACGCGACGCTTTCAGCCTTTATGCCGATCTGGACTCCCCTATTACCTCAGATTTTGATGTCGCTATCGCTGCCCGCTATGAGAGTTATTCCGATTTTGGCTCCACCGGTACCGGCAAGATCGCCGCGCGGTATGATTTCAGCGAGGCCTTTGCCCTGCGCGGCGCGGTTTCAACCGGCTTCCGCGCGCCGTCCTTGCAGCAGCAGTACTTTACCGCCACCTCAACCAATTTTATCGCGATTGGCGGTATTTCGACCCCGGTCGAGGTCGGGACCTTCCCGGCGACCAGTGTGACGGCCAGGGCCTTGGGCGGAAAGGATTTGGAGCCTGAAAAATCCAAGAACTATTCTGCCGGACTGGTCTTTCAGTCCGAAGGCTTTGAGCTGACCATTGATGCCTATTATATCGAGATTGAAAACCGCATTGTCTTGTCGGAAAACATTCAAGGCTCTCCGACCGGCACGGCGACGGCCAAGGCCATCTATAACCTGATCAACCCGGCAGGTTCCGGCAGTGCTCTGGGTGCTGCGCGCTTCTTTATCAATGGGGTCGACACCAATACCCGTGGCGTTGACGCGGTGGCAAACTACCGCCTCGATGGCGGAGAGATGGGTCGTTTCGTCTTTACCCTGGCAGGTAATTACAACAAGACCGAGGTCACCAGACTGCCTAAGACCGCGCAATTGTCAGCCCTGCCCGTCCCGCCTGACTTGTTCGCACGCGGCAATAAGCTGACCTTTGAGCGTGGCACCCCGCGCGAGAAAGTGGTGGCAACCACCGAATGGTCCAAGGGCGATTTTGGCGCTACGCTCAAGGCCAGCCACTATGGGTCGGTCCTTATCCCCAACAATACGGCCAGCCTTGACTATAATTCGGGCGCCCACACCCTGGTCGACCTGGAGGCCCGCTATAAGATTATGGGCAAGGTCAATCTGGCCGTGGGGGCGAATAATCTGTTTGATGAATACCCCAACAAGACCCCGACCAATGTCAATACCAATGGCCCGGTCGGCTTTCCAAGCTTCTCACCCTTCGGCTTTAACGGGCGGTTCATTTACACCCGCCTGAGCTATAACTGGTAGGCTGGTTCCACCCGGGACCTGATATTGAATGCAAGATCCCGCTCCAGCCAACCGGCCGGGGCGGGATTTTGGCTTTGCCGTCCATGGCGGCTTGAGGCGGCGGGGACAATGGTATATCTGGCTTGGCAACCACACCTGCTTTTGCCCACCACGCCTTGATCGAGAGATGTCCCATGGCCAAGTCGCCCGAAAGTTCTGATTATCACCGCGGTGAAATGGATATTCATGAGCAGGCCTCGACCTATGACGCCTTTATGGGCCTGACCAAGTGGGGCAGTCTGGCCTTGGCGGCGGGCCTGTTTGCCCTGGTGATCTGGTTTTGCACGCCCTTGGGCTTTGTCCCGGGTCTGGTTGCGGGTCTGGTGACCACGGTGGCTGGGATTGCCCTGCTGCGCGAAAAGCCCGGCGCACACTAGTCCGCCTCGATATTGTCCGGGCCAGTCTTGGCCCGATTGATCATTATAATCCCCTGTCTGCGGATCGGCGCTGGACAAGCAATGGACTCCTTCCCTAAGGTCTGGAGGGGCTATTCACATCTGGTGGGGGAGACGCAATGACTGCGACCATCGCTGTCACGACGGAAACACGGTTTGGGGAAACCCGCATTGCCGCGACTCCTGAAACGGTCAAGAAGCTGATCGCGCTTGGCTATGCGGTGACGGTCGAGGCCGGAGCGGGCCTTAAAGCCTCCATCCCCGATTCAGACCTTGAAGCGGCGGGCGCAAGTCTTGCACCGACGGCGGCCAAGGCCTTGGCGGATGCCGATATTGTGCTCAAGGTTCGCGGGCCAAGCGCGGCAGAGATCGCGGCGCTGAAGTCTGGGGCCATCGTTATTGCCCTGATGAATGCCTATAATGATGCCGATATGCTAACCGCCATGGCCGCCAAGGGCGTGACCGGGTTTGCCATGGAGTTTGTGCCCCGGATTACGCGGGCCCAGGTCATGGATGCCCTGTCGTCCCAGGCCAATCTGGCCGGCTATCGCGCTGTGATCGAGGGCGCTGAGGCCTATGGCCGGGTCCTGCCCATGATGATGACGGCGGCGGGAACTGTGGCTGCGGCCAAGGTGTTTATCATGGGGGTTGGCGTTGCCGGGCTTCAGGCCATTGCCACGGCGCGGCGTCTGGGGGCTGTGGTCACGGCCACGGATGTGCGCCCCGCCACCAAGGAGCAGGTGGAAAGCCTAGGGGCCAAGTTCTTGGCCGTCGAGGATGAGGAATTCAAAAACGCCCAGACTGCTGGCGGCTATGCCAAGGAAATGAGCGCGGACTATCAGGCCAAGCAGGCAGCCCTGGTCTCGACCCATATTGCCAAGCAAGACATTGTCATCACCACCGCCCTGATCCCCGGTCGGCCCGCACCCAAATTGGTGAGCGCTGAGCAGGTCGCCTCGATGAAGCCTGGATCGATCCTGGTGGATCTGGCCATTGAGCAGGGCGGCAATGTGGTTGGCGCGGAATTGGACAAGACCGTGGTCACAGCCAATGGCGCAAAAATCCTTGGCCTGTCTAACCTGCCGGGCCGGATTGCTGCTGATGCCAGCGCGCTTTATGCCCGCAATCTGTTTGCCTTTGTCGGCCTGCTCGGCCTGAGCGATGGGGCGCTAAAGCCTGACCTGGAGGATGAGATCCTCAAGGCCGCCGTCCTGACCCATGCCGGGGCGATTGTGCACCCGGCCTTTAAGCCAAGCTAGACGGAATCAGACGAATGGAAGCCCATGCCGAGCGCTGGTTTGCCGCCTGGAATGCGCGTGACGCCGAAGCGATTATCGACCTCTATTCTGACCATGTGACGTTTCACTCGCCGTTCGTAACGCGGCTTGGCCTGTCGCAGGATGGCGAACTGCACGGCAAGCCTGCTTTTGATGGCTATGTTCGCATGGCCTTGCCACGGGTTCGCAATCTGAAATTCGAGCCGATTGGCGTTTGCGAAGGCATTGCTGATCACACCCTGGTTTATCGCAATCAATCCGGGCACATTGTGGCCGAACGTCATGAATACGACGCCGATGGCCTTATCCGGTTTGCCAGCGCTGCCTATTCAACATCTCCGCTTAAAAGGACCTGAACCGCCATGGACGCTGTTGATCCTACCGTATTTCGTCTGGCTATTTTCGTGCTGGCGATCTTTGTTGGCTATTATGTGGTCTGGAGCGTAACGCCGGCCCTGCATACGCCGCTTATGGCCGTCACCAATGCCATTTCCAGCGTCATTATTGTCGGGGCCCTGCTGGCCGCTGCGGCGCATGGCGCACCGGGTGCAGAGGTGACCGGATCGGTCTGGATTTCCAAGGGGGCCGGAGCCATTGCCGCAGCCCTAGCGGCGGTGAATATTTTTGGCGGCTTTTTGGTCACTCAGCGCATGCTGGCCATGTACAAGAAAAAGGATAAGGCGAAATGACCGGCGGCTGGGGACAGTTACTGCTGCTATCGGGACTGCCCTTGCTCCTGATCGGCATTGCCGCGGCGGGCTCGTTTTTGCAGCCCCAGGTCAAGGCCTGGATCGAGCGGTTTGTGTTCAAGCCTGGCGTTTGGGTTTTACTGGTCGGCTATCTCATATTTAGCCTTGTTGGTCACCATCGGCTCGGCGTGATTGTCGCCGCCAGCCTGCTGGGCCTGCGTATACTGGCCCTCGTCTGGGCGCTATATGGCCGCAAGCTTTGGGAAGCAAGGGCGACGAAACGCTTAGCGAATCAAATTTCTGGAACGGGGATTGTCCCATGAACGCCAATATTGCTGCCATTGCCTATATTGTTTCGGGCGTCCTGTTCATCCTGGCCTTGCGCGGCCTATCCAGTCCCGTCACCTCGCGGCGGGGTAATAATATGGGCATGATCGGCATGGCCATAGCCGTCGGGGTCACCTTGCTGACCCTGCTGAGCCAAGGCCTGCTGGATACGGTCACGCTTGGGCTGATTCTAGGCGGGGTCGCAGTTGGTGGTATTGTTGGGGCCGTGATTGCCCGCCGCGTCGCCATGACCTCCATGCCGCAACTGGTCGCCGCCTTCCACAGCCTTGTCGGCTTGGCGGCCTGTCTGGTCGCGGTGGCCGCCATCTATACCCCAGCAGCCTATGGCATATTGGGCGATGATGGCCGGGTGCATACCCAGTCCCTGATTGAACTGGCTGTAGGTCTTGCGATTGGGGCGATTACCTTTACCGGCTCTGTGATCGCGTTTGCAAAGCTCAATGGCAATATGAGCGGGGCCTCGATCCTTCTTCCTGCCCGGCACATGATCAATATCTTGCTAGGTCTGGCGATTATCGCCTTGGTCGTGGTGCTGGTCTTGAGTGGCGGTCAGGCGATCTGGGCATTTTGGGGCATTTTTGCGCTCGCTCTGGTGATCGGCATTACCCTGATCATACCGATTGGTGGGGCGGACATGCCGGTAGTGGTGTCTATGCTCAATTCCTATTCCGGTTGGGCGGCGGCAGCGCTTGGCTTTACCCTGGAAAATACCACACTGATTATTACCGGCGCACTGGTCGGCTCTTCGGGCGCGATCTTGTCCTATATTATGTGCAAGGGCATGAACCGCAGCTTTATCTCGGTGATCCTTGGCGGGTTTGGCGCCGATGTGGCCGCCGGTCCCGCGGGCGCTGCGGAAACCCGCCCGGTCAAGCAGGGCTCTGCCGAAGACGCGGCCTTCATCATGAAAAACGCCTCCAAGGTGATTATTGTCCCCGGCTATGGCATGGCCGTCAGCCAGGCCCAGCATGCCTTGCGTGAAATGGCCGACAAGCTGAAAGAAGAGGGCGTTGAGGTCAAATACGCGATTCACCCCGTGGCTGGGCGCATGCCCGGTCACATGAATGTGCTGCTGGCTGAGGCGAATGTCCCTTATGACGAGGTGTTTGAGCTGGAAGACATTAATAGCGAGTTTTCTACAGCCGATGTGGCCTTTGTGATTGGTGCCAATGACGTAACCAATCCCGCCGCCAAGACAGACCCAACCAGCGCGATTTTCGGCATGCCGATCTTGGACGTGGAAAAGGCCCGCACCGTCTTGTTTGTTAAGCGCGGCATGAGTTCAGGCTATGCCGGTGTCGAGAACGAGCTCTTCTTCCGCGACAATACCATGATGCTGTTTGGCGATGCCAAGAAGATGGTTGAGGGTATTGTCAAGGGACTGTGACCTCGCCCCGGCAATCGCGACAAATTCCAGCGCATTTAGCGGTGTATTAAGCCTGTCGTCCTAGGGTGAGGCGGCGCAGGGGCGGTTTGACGCTCGCCGGCGCGGCGGGGTCACCGGGCTTATGGCATCACGATCGGCACGACATCAGGCCGCTAGGCTTGCCTCAAGCGGCAAGGCAGACCCTTCGCGCCTGTCGCCCTTGGCGGGGCTGGTCCTGTCCAGCCTGTTTGCGATCAGTATCTGCGCCGTGATTATTCAGGTCCGCGGCGATCCTTTGGCCGGTATGCCACGGGTGCAAACCCCCCTCTTGACGGCGCAATCTTCGCCTGCGCCAGACGGCTGGGTCAGGGCCCTGAAGGCTGCCAATACGCCCGCCAGCAAGATCGTGGTCGAAAAACCGCTGAGCGTGTTTGACGCCAAGGCGCACGGTGGGGCCAGTGAAGCCAGGCCCGCACAGCCAATCCAGCTTCAAACCGAGACCCGCCCCCAAGCGCCCATGAGCCAATCCGCCTTGGAGCCAGCCCCCATATCTGGCCTCTATGGCCCTGGTCCCGATGGTCCCTTGCCAGTTATTGCGCAAGATGGCCGCAACAGCGCGCGGGCCTATGCTCGCCCGTTCACGGCCAATGGCAAGCCCAAGGTGGCCCTGATCATTGGCAGGCTTGGCCTCAATGCCGGTCTGACCCGTCAGGCCATTGAAACCCTGCCCCCCGAGGTCACGCTCGCCTTTGTGCCCTATGCGCCTGGCCTACAGGGCTGGATCAATCTGGCACGCCAGCATGGCCATGAGGTACTGATCGAGGTGCCGATGGAGCCGCTGGACTATCCGGTTAATGATCCTGGGCCCCATACCCTCTTGGCCGCAGCATCGGCTAAGGATACGGTTGCGCGCCTGGAGTGGGTCTTGTCTCGGGCGACGGGGTATTTTGGCGTGAGCAATGCATCAGGGTCCAGGTTTGTTAATTCTCAGGCGGCGATGGAGTCGTTCTTGAACCCTTTGCGCAAGCGCGGTCTGGCCTTTATTGATGACGGCTCGGCCCTGGCCAGTCAGGGCGGCCTATTGCGCGCCTCTGCCGATAAGGTTCTGGATGACCAAAGCCTATCGCCCGAGGCGATTGCACAGCAGTTCCAAGCCCTCGAACAGGTCGCCCGGCGTCAAAGCCAGGCCCTGGCCAAGGGTTCGGCCTATCCCGTCACGGTCACCCAGGCGCGCCAATGGCTTGAAGGGCTGGAGCGGCGCGGGTTTCAATTGGCACCGGCTTCTGCCCTCGCCAGTCAGCGTTAGACCATGACCCAGCAAGCTTACCGGCCTTGTGTCGGCATTATCGTGTTTAATGCGGCAGGCCAGGTCTGGCTTGGCCAAAGGCTCGGCGAGTCTGGGCCGTATAATTGGCAATTTCCTCAAGGCGGGATTGATGCGGGCGAAGATCCCTTGGCGGCCTCACGGCGCGAACTGGAGGAAGAAACCGGCATTCGGTCTGTGACCCTGTTGGGCCGGACGCCCGACTGGATCGTTTATGACTTTCCGCCCGAGGTTATCCAGTCGGGCGGCGCGCGCGGCTTTCGCGGTCAAAAACAGCTCTGGTTTGCCTATCGATTTTTGGGTGCAGAGACGGAAATCAATCTGGCAGCCCACCACCCGGCCGAGTTTGAGACCTGGCGCTGGGTCGATATTCAAGAGGCGATCGAGGCTGTGGTACCGTTTAAGCGCGCCGTTTACGAACAGGTCGCCAAGGCGTTTGCGCCTTTTACTAAAGGCTAGGGCAAATGCGTCAAGCGGCTGAAAAGGTTTAGCTTGACGCAAGGGCTCAACTGGCCGACCCATGATCTGGCCCAGTCCTTGACCGTGTGCGTCGGGGCGTGTTTGGGGCAAGAAGGACACGTTTTTGACCCCGATTATTATGGTGCACGGTGCGTTTTGCGGCGGCTGGACATTCGAACACTTTCGCGCGCCGTTTGAGGCGCTTGGTCATGACTGTCTGACGCCTGACCTGCGAGGGCATCAGGCTGGTGGGCGGCCGGCTGGGGCGTCTATGAGCCATTATGCCGATGATGTTGCGGCATTGATCCGCAGCCTGCCCCAGCCGCCGGTCTTGCTTGGCCATTCGCTCGGCGGGTTGGTGGCTCAGATGGCAGCGGCGCGGGCACCGGTCGCGGGCCTGATCTTGCTTGCGCCCTCAGCCCCCTGGGGCGTTCAGGGCGGCACGATGGAAGAAGCCATCAGTGCGGTTAGCCTCTATGCGCTCGGGCCCTTCTGGAGCCTGGCGGTTGATCCCGACTATAGCCTGGCCAAACAATACAGCCTCAACCGGATGGAGCCTCAGGCCCGCCGGGCGATTTTTGCCCGCATGGTGCCTGAAAGCGGCAGGGCCTTGTGGGAGACCCTGAACTGGTGGCTTGATCCGTTTATGACCACCCAGGTGACCAGCGAGCGCATCCGCGCGCCGGTCTTGGCTGTGGCGGGGGGCAAGGACCTGATCCATCCGCCACTCACGGTCAAGCAAACCGCAGCGCGCCTGTCAGGCGAGGTCAAGGTGTTTGACGAGATGAGCCACTGGCTGCCGGGCGAGCCGGGGCACCAGGACGTGGCCGCCGCGTGCCTGGACTGGATGGCCGCCAAGGGTCTCTAGAGGCCGAGTGTGAACTCAGCCTCGGTCTTGGCCGTGATCTCATCAAGGCTTACCCCCGTCGCCAGCGCCGTCAGACGCATGCTTGGGGCCTTGGCGTCAATCTCGAAGACGCCCAGATCGGTGATCAAGAGGTCAACCACCCCCGCCCCGGTGAGCGGCA